>JAOASC010000033.1 GCA_025210295.1 Flavobacteriales bacterium
AATAAGCTAATGAGATGATGGGAAAATAGCAAAGATGAAGATTCAACCCATTATAGCATTGCAGCATTTCATAATTAAATCATTACAGCACTAATCCAGTCAGTTCGAGTGCCGACAAAGGAGATGTATCGAGAAATAGACGGCTTGGTGAACCTGAAAATAGAAGAGAGAGAAAAGAATAAAGAAAAGAGACAATTAGATGATGAGATAATAAGCTAATGAGATGATGGGAAAATAGCAAAGATGAAGATTCAACCCATTATAGCATTGCATCATTTCAGCATTATATCATTATAGCACTAATCCAGTCAGTTCGAGTGCCGACAAAGGAGGTGTATCGAGAAATAGACGGCTTGTTCATCCAGAAAATAGAAGAGAGAGAAAAGAATAAAGAAAAGAAACAACTAGGTGATGAGATAATAAGCTAATGAGATGATGGGAAAATAGCAAAGATAAAGATTCAACCCATTATAGCATTGCAGCATTTCATAATTATATCATTACAGCATTAATATAGTCAGTTCGAGTGCCGACAAAGGAGGTGTATCGAGAAATAGACGGCTTGGTGAACCTGATAATAGAAGAGAGAGAAAAGAATAAAGAAAAGAGACAATGAGATGATGGAAAAATAGCAAAGATGAAGATTCAACCCATTATAGCATTGCAGCATTATATCATTACAGCACTAATCCAGTCAGTTCGAGTGCCGACAAAGGAGGTGTATCGAGAAATAGACGGCTTGGTGAAACTGATAATAGAAGAGAGAGAAAAGAGAATAAAGAACAGAGAACAAAGAGAAAAGATGAAAAACTCAATCCATTAAAACATTACACCACACAATCTTGAGTCTATTCAATCATGAAACAATTAACACCTAAATTACGTTATGTTTTCAACAATTGATATAAAGTATCTTTTCAAAAAATGCATAAATCAAGCTGGACTTACCATTATTTTTGGAAATTATAAAAATTCAAGCCTTTAAAATTGGAACAGAAAGAACAACTAATATGGTGGAAATGGACAAAGAGAATTGTTGCCTCTTTGGGAATTTTAGTTGTTTTATTTGTGGGAATATCAATCCTCGTTGTTAATTTATACGAAGAAGAAATCAAGCATTTTGCGGTAGAAAAAATCAACGAAAATCTAACCACTGAAGTTGATGTTAAATCTATTGACTTAACGTTAATAGAACAATTTCCAATGGCTTCGTTACGCTTCTCTGATGTTTTTATTGCTGATAAATTAGGAGAAACTGAAAAAGACACAATGATTGCTATAGAATATCTCTATCTCAATCTCAACTTTATGGACTTAATCAATGGCAAATACGACATTAAGGATATAAAAGCGAGTAATGCTACCGCTTATTTAAAAATTGATCAACAAGGAAATGAAAACTATTTAATTTGGAAACAGGATTCAACCAGTAAAAAAAGTCAATTTTCATTTGATTTAGAACAAGTTAAATTCAAAGATTTAACCTTAAAATACACCAATCAACTACAACGACAGAACATTGCTATAGCTACAGAACAACTTAAATTCAATGGAAATTTTTCGGATGTTAGTTACCATCTTAAAACAAAAGGTGAAGTGTATGTTAAAGATTTTACCAATGACAGTATTAACTATTTATCGAATAAAAACGCAACTATCGACTTAGATCTATTAGTAAATACTGAAACACAAGCATACGAGATAAAAAAAGGAAACTTGGCTATAGAAGATTTAAGTTTTGAAATTATTGGAAACTATATCAATAGTAAAGAATCTTCTGTCGATTTAGGTATCAAGGGACAAAACATTAGTTTTATTTCTGTCTTTTCTATTTTTCCTCAAGAGTTTTTAAATCCCTTAAAAAAATATGATTCTAAAGGTTTAATTACTTTTGACGCTACACTAAAAGGAAATATTGGAAAAAATAAACTCCCAAAAATAAAGGCTAACTTTAGTCTAGAACAAGGATCCCTAACTGAAAAAAATACTGGTATTTCACTTCAAAACTTATCTTTAAATGGTGAGTTTTCGAATCAAAACAAACACATCAATTCGCAATTGATTTTGAATAATATTGAAGGAAAATTTTCTAATAATGGTGGTAATTTTGATGGTCAAATTACTTTAAAGGATTTTACAAATCTTAAAATTGAAAGTCAAATCAATGCCAACTTAAACTTAGGGGTTATTAAGGATTTTGTTGCATTAGAAAGTATCAAAGAACTCACGGGAACAACAACTGTTAATTATCAATTAAAAGGCAGCATTACCAACAATAAATTAAAGATTCAACAATCACTGGGAACACTTTCTTTTAATCATTTAAATTTAGCTACTACTAGCAATGCTTTAACTTATCAAAACATTACTGGAAGTGGACAATTAAAACAAAACGATTTAATTTTTAACAACATAACAGGAAGCATAGGAGGTTCTGAAATTACTGGTCATGCCTCATTAAGGAATTTAATTCCTCATCTTATCAATCCCAACCAAACAGTTTGGGTAGATGCCACAGTACAATCCAAAAAGATCGATTTAGGTCAAATTATTGCACAGTTAAAATCTGGTAATGAATCACCTACATCTTCAAACGATTCTTTACAATTACCTCAACACTTTCAAGTTAAATTAAATACAACCATCAACGAATTAATTTTTAACGATTTCGAAGCAAAAAACTGTATTGGAACACTTCAATTGAAGCAGCAAAAAATTGTAGCTTCCAACATTAGGTTTAAAACAAGTGGAGGTAATGTTTTATTCAATTCGGAAATAGAGCAACGGGCAGACCATCATTTTTTATGGACTGGAGATGCTAAATTGGATCATATAGATATTCAACACTTCTTTACAGCTGTCAATAATTTTGGACAAGACTTTTTAACGCACCAACATTTAAAAGGAAAAGGAAGTTTGCTTTTAAATTTCGGGATGGTATTCTCTCCTAATTTATCACTTTTAACCCCGTCTATTAAGGTAAATGCTAAAAGTAAAATCACCAATGGCGTATTAATTAATCATCCAACGATGAATGAATTGGCTACTTATTTGGATGAAAATAAATTGGTTAATAAAGTTGTAGATACTAAAAAATTAAAGAAAAAAGTGAGTCGTATTAAATTTTCCGAACTCAACAATTCCATAGAGATTAAAAATAATCACATTGTTATTCCTAAAACTACCATCAAAACAAATATTTTAGACATTGATATCGCTGGTGAACATTCATTTGATAATACCGTTGATTATCACTTTAGTTTTGGTTTACGCGATGTTTTAATTAAAAATAAACATGCGGAAGATTTTGGTCCTGTAAAAGATGATGGTTTAGGTAAAGTTATCTTTTTACATGTTTTTGGACATTTAGATGATTTGAATTATGCCATTGATAAATCAGAAAAGAAAGCGAATCGAAAACAAATAAGAGCGGAAGAAAAACAAAATGTAAAAGCTATTTTAAAAAATGAATTTGGTTTATTTAAAAAAGATACTTCTTTACATACTGTTACTAAAAAAGAACCAGAACCTACGTTTGAAATAGAAAATTGGGAGGAGCGTGATGAAGAGCCTGCAACAGAAGAAATTGATGATGTAAAAGAAAAATCAAAACCTAAAAAAGAAAAGAAAACACCTAAATGGTTAAAAAAATTAGGTGTTGATGAACAAAAAGAACAGGAAAATAATATTTCTGTGGAATTTGAAGAAGAATGAATATTGAAGAATTTCGATCCTATTGTTTAAGCCTAAAAGGAACTTCAGAAGCGCTACCTTTTGATCATAAAACTTTAGTTTTTAAAGTTATGGGGAAAATGTTTGCTTTAACCAATCTAGAAACTTTTGAAAGTATAAACATCAAATGTGACCCCGAATACGCCATTGAGCTAAGAGAAACGTATGAAGCTGTTAACCCTGGTTACCACATGAGTAAAAAGCACTGGAATACCATTACTCTAGACTATTCAATAGACGATAATCTTCTTTACGAATGGATTAAAGATTCTTATGATTTGGTTGTTGCTAAACTAACTAAAAAGCAGAAAGAAGCGCTGGCTAATATTAACTAAATTGCATTAAAGTACAAGCTACTACTCCTGCAGTTTCTGTTCTCAATCTATTTTCTCCTAATGTAACAGGCTGATATCCTTTTTGAAAGGCTAAAGCAGTCTCCTCAGCCGTAAAATCTCCCTCAGGACCTATCAATATCAATTGATCCTCTGTTTGGTCTACAAAAGCTTTAAATGCTTGTTTTTTAAAATCCCCACAATAGGCAATTGATTTTAGACCCGTTCTATCTGTGGCAAGAAAATCTTCTAATTTTATAGGTTCGTGAATGGTAGTTTTCCATAACCTTTGTGATTGTTTTAATGCTGAAATGGCGACTTTTTCCCAACGTTCAGTATTAAACTTTTTACGTTCTGAGTTTTTACAAAGAATAGGTATAAAATCAGTTAAACCTATTTCTATTGCTTTTTCTAAAAACCATTCTGTTCGATCATTATTTTTTGTTGGTGCCAGAGCTATAGCTATTTTCCGATTAGATTTAGCTCGTTCTTTTTGCTCAAAGATAGCCACTTCACAACGTTTATGGTGATCACTAATGATCGTAGCATACGCTTCTAAACCTTGTCCATTCACCAACCTTACTTGATCTCCATTTTTTAAGCGTAATACTTTGATAGCATGTTTGGATTCCGTTTCTGGAAAAGTAGTATTCGCTGTTATGTTTTGAATATAAAATGTATGCATTACTTAATGATAACTCCTCTTTTATTCAAAATTTCGATGGTACTAAAATATTCTTCTTTAATCGATTCTGCAACAAAAACAATTTTCTTATCGTGAATAACTCCATCGATATAAAATGTTAAAAAATATTCATTAGAAAGCGCAAAAACATCTTCTATAATTGGTTCTATTAGCTGATATGATTTGGGTTGGATATCCTTTAAAAAATAATTGACTCTAGCTGTCTTCTTAGGAACATTATTGATCATTCCATAGCCTCTAGAAGAGACAAAGGTATTAACCAATGTTTCATTCTTTAAGTTAATCAAATACACATTCCATTTGTTTTCTTGAGTTATTTCATCCAACTCTCTTACCACTGCAATTCCTACATCAACAACTTCTGGTATATGAATATCCTTCTTCATCTATTTAAAATTCTATTGTTTGTAAAAGTTAAAATTCACTTTGCATAAGTAAACTCAAAAACTGCCGATAAGTGTTTTTTCATTTTAGCTTTTACCTCTTCTAAATCTACTGGTCTTCCCAACTCTTTATCTAATGATGTAACCGCTTTATCTCGTATTCCACAAGGAACAATATTGTCAAAATAAGATAAATCTGCATTGACATTAAATGCAAACCCATGCATCGTTACCCATCTACTTGATTTGACACCAAGTGCACAAATTTTTCTTGCAGTAGGTTTACCTACATCTAGCCAAACTCCTGTTTCTCCATCAGATCTCTCAGAAGCTATACCATATTCTTTTAAAGTTAAAATAACTGCTTCTTCGAGCAAACGTAAATATTTATGAATATCACTGAAAAAGTGATCTAAATCAAAAATAGGATACCCTACCAATTGTCCAGGTCCGTGATAGGTGATGTCTCCTCCCCTATTTATTTTATAATAAGTTGCTCCTTTTTGCTTTAAAATAGCTTCTCCAATCAATAAATTAGCTTCAGAACCACTTTTCCCGAGCGTATAGACATGCGGATGCTCGCAAAACAAAAGATAATTTTTAGTAATCTCTTTTTCACTTTCATCTGCTAATTTTCTGTTTTTTATCTTGGTATTAACTGTTTTTTCAAAGTATACAGTCTGATAATCCCACGCTTCCTTGTAATCCATCAAACCTAAGTCCTCAAAAATTACTTCTTTGTTCTTTATCACTATTCTTTATATTTTAGCTAGTTCTCCTTTTAAGTAATTAATTACTTTTATTTCTATAGGGTCTACATCTTGTAATTCAGCCAAATAAATAGAAATCCAATCTCCTAAAACAATTAAATAAAGCGACTTTTGAATCGAATCATCTCCTTTAGACCATACTTCAAAATGGGTATTGGTGTATTTTTCTATCACTTCTTTAGAAATTTCCATTCTTCTTTGTGTTCGACTATAATCAGAATCGTTTCTAAATAAGATAACAGCGTACTCTTCTTTACCTCCAGCCCATCCAACTAATTCGTTGTGGTTCATTTCTGGTAAATAATGATGCCAAGCCAATACTTTTGCATTTTCATTCAATTGTTGTCTTAACCTTATTGCTACACCTTCATATCCTTCTTCGGAATAAATAACCGCTGTTTTACCCTGTAAACCTTTCGCAATCTTTTCGGCTTCTTGTTGAATTGATTCAATGTGACTATCTATTAATTCTGCTGCTTTCCCTATTGAGGTTTTAAAGCTTTCATTGATAAATCCATAATGATTCAATAAGAAAAATTGTTGTGTTAACGAATAAGTTAACATTGCTCTTGGTGAATGACATTCAGGTAAAATAATATGATTTAGTGCCTTTTCTTGAGCTATTTCTATTACTTTTCCTCCAGAAGAAATACATGCTATTTCTGCATTTCGCTCCAAAGCAATTTGCATTGCTTCTAATGTTTCTTCAGTATTTCCTGAAAAACTACTTACAATCACTAAAGTATTCTCCCCCACAAAAGCAGGTAAATGATAACCATTATTAATTGAAACTGGGACGTCAATTTCGTTTCTAACCAATTGAGCTACAATCTTTCCTCCAATACCAGAACCTCCTAACCCAGTGATTACAATATTGTTAATCTTTTTTTCTGTCTGCGTTAACTTGGCGTTATTACCGATATTTATAGCATCTCTTAATTGATTGGTAAACGATGAAATTAATTTTTTCATATGTTTTCTATTAATTGTATTTACACGAAAATAATAAAAAATTACTAATCTTATCTAGGTTTTTTATCTTCTAGTCAGATTCAAAATTTTAATCTTTAAATTTAACATTAAATTAATATTAACTTATTTTTATTAACAATTACTTAATATTAAAAATAAATAGACTAACTCTTGTTTACTTTATCTTTGTTAAAATATGATATAAAGTAGGGATTTTTAATATAATATGGGAATATTTAGCATCTTGTCCATTATTGGGGCTTTAGGGTTTTTCATCTATGGGATGAAAGTAATGAGTGAAGGGATTCAAAAGGCAGCTGGAGATAAATTACGTGTCATCTTAAAAGCAATTACATCCAACAGACTTTCAGGGATTTTTACAGGTTTTTTAACCACATCAATTATCCAATCTTCTTCAGCTACTACTGTAATGATTGTAAGCTTTGTAAATGCAGGTTTACTAACATTAAGACAAGCTATTGGAGTCATAATGGGGGCTAATATAGGAACCACAATGACTGCATGGTTATTGGTATTACTTGGATTCTCGAAATTTAGTTTAGCTTCCTATTCATTGCCAGTCTTAGCTATTGGAGTTCCTTTACTATTTGTTAATAAAGATCAACTTAAGTCTTTGGGTGAATTTCTAATTGGTTTTGCCTTATTATTTATGGGACTTTCTGCCCTTAAAGGTGAAGTTAAAGTTCTTCATTTAGAGGAAAATCAAGCATTTATTGATTTTATTACCGGTTTAGGAGAAGGTGGTTATGGTGCTATTTTGTTGTTTGTATTTATTGGAACAATTCTTACTATTATTGTACAATCATCTAGTGCTGCAATGGCATTAACCCTAATTTTTGTTGCCGAAGGATTGCCATTAGAATTTGCCGCTGCAATTGTATTGGGTGAAAATATAGGAACAACAATCACAGCAAATTTAGCTGCAATGATTGGTAATGTTCATTCAAAGAGAGCTGCTAGAGCCCATTTACTTTTTAATGTTTTTGGTGTAATTTGGATGTTAATTGTTTTCTTCCCATTTATTCATTGGGTTACAGCAATTACAGAAGATGTAATGAATACATTAGGAATAAGCATTAAAGACGAACAAGATTTAAATCTAAGAACCTTAGCATTATTCCATACGTTCTTTAATATTATCAATACAGTTATGTTAGTTTGGTTTGTGAAATTTATTGAAACAACTGTCATTAAATTTACACCATCTAAAAGTGAAGATGACGAAGTATTTAAATTGGAATACATTGGTTCTAGTGTTATGCTAACACCTGAAATGTCTATTCTAGAAGCTAAGAAAGAAGTAACTAAGTTTGGAGATATTACAAGTAGAATGATTGGTTTTCTTAGGACAGCTATTAATACTGGAGACAAGAAACTAAAACAAAAAATGTATGAAAAAATTGCCAAATATGAAGAAATAACTGATCGTGTTGAAATTGAAATTTCTGATTATTTAGGTAAAGCTTCACAAGAAGAAATGAGTGAAGATGCTGCTATGCAAATGCGAGCAATGCTTAATGTTGTGACTGATTTAGAGAGAATAGGAGATGTCTTTTATCAGATTAGTAAAATGCTAGCCAAAAAACAAATTGATAAAGTTTGGTTTACTCCTGATCAAAGAGATGGTTTAAATAAGCTAATTGACCTATTAGAAAAGGCGTTTAAGATTATGAATACCAACCTCAATATGGAATATAAAAATGTTTCAATGGAAGAAGCAATTGAAATTGAGGAACAAATTAATAAAACGCGAAATAAACTTAGAAAGAAGCACCTCAAGAATGTGGGTTCTGAAGAGACAAATATTGCAGCTTCATTGATTTACAGTACTATTTTTTCATTATTAGAAAGAGCAGGAGATCACATTATTAATGTTTCTGAAGCCATGACAGGTGAAGAAATAGAATAGTTAAATGATCTATTTGGAAGATAAAATAATTAAGCATAAAACTACTCTAGAAAAAGGAGAGTATTATGAATGTACTTTCGAAAATTGTGATTTTACTCAGGTAAATTTTTCAGATTTTATTTTTATTGAGTGTTCGTTTAATGCTTGTAATCTGAGTAATATTAAACCCTTTAATACTGCTTTTAAAACGGTAGATTTTATTGATTGCAAATTAATAGGTATTGATTTTACATTATCTAATTCTTTTCTTTTTAAAGTTAGTTTTGAAAACTCTACTTTAAATTTTTGTTCTTTTTATCAGCTCAATCTAAAAAATACAACATTCGAAAATTGTGCGCTCGAAGCAGTTGATTTTACAGAATGTGACCTAAGCCAAGCAGCTTTTAATCATTCTAATCTAAAAAATGCTATTTTTGAGCAAACAATCCTTGATAAAGCTGATTTTAGAACAGCCAAAGATTTTGCTATTCAACCTGAAAATAATCAACTAAAAAATGCTATTTTTTCTCGGGAATCAATTATCGGATTAGTACAACATTATAATATACAAATAGAATAAGTTCCGTATGAAAATTGTAATCAATACAAGACTTTTAATTAAAGATAAACTGGAAGGAATTGGTTGGTTTACATTCGAAACGTTAAAAAGAATTACCCAAGCACATCCTGAACATCAATTTTATTTTTTATTCGATCGGAAATATGATGCTTCTTTTATTTTTTCGGATAACATTACTCCAGTAGTTTTATCACCACAAGCAAGACATCCTATTTTATTTAAAATATGGTTTAACTGGTCTGTACATCGCTTTCTAAAAAAAATTAATGCCGATTTATTTGTATCACCTGATGGTTATTTGAGTTTACCAACAAAAGTCCCTCAAGTCGCTGTAATGCACGACTTAAACTTTGAGCATTATCCTGAATTTTTACCCAAGCATATTACAAAGTATTATACCACTTATTTTCCGCTATTTGCAAAAAAAGCAACTAAAATAATTACTGTTTCCCATTTTTCTAAGCAAGACATTGTGAATCAATATGGTATTAATCCTCAAAAAATAGCTGTTGTTTACAATGGTATCAATCAACGCTTTGCTCCTTTAAATGTTGATTTACAAAATCAGATTAGGAAACAATATACCAATGGCGCTCCTTTTTTTATTTATGTTGGTTCCCTTAATCCTAGAAAAAATATTGAAAATACATTAAGAGCCTTTGATCTCTTCAAAAAACAAAACAATACGAATCATAAATTTGTTATAGTTGGAGAAAAATTATGGAGTAATAAATCCATTGAAGCTTGTTATAACAGTTTAGAATACCAAGCGGATATCTTGTTTACAGGAAGGCTATTTAATGAAGATTTAGGCCATTTATTGGCTTCGGCTGCTGCCCTACTCTATATTTCTTATTTTGAAGGTTTTGGAATACCAATTATAGAAGCTATGCAATGTGGTACCCCCGTAATAACAAGTACCCAGACAAGTTTACCAGAAGTAGCAGGAGATGCTGCTATCCTATGTGATCCCAATGCTATTGATACCATTGCTCAACAAATGAATAATATTCTCGATGATCAATTACGTTCTCAATATATTAACAAGGGCTTCGAAAATGCTAAAAGATTTAATTGGGATACTACAGCTACCGAATTATGGAGTGCTATTGAAGCAGTCTTAAAAACGCTCAAAAAATAGAGAACTGGAAAAGTTTCCCTAATATACCTATTAGCTAATAGCTCGAAATAAGTTCTTTATCAAATATATAGACCTATTCAACCCTATTCAAAAAACTGACAACAATATAATTTTATATTTATCCTGTAATCATAAAATTATATTCTATGAAGTTGGACAAAATAGACTTAAGTATTTTAAAGGAATTACAAAAAAATAGTAAAATAACAAATATTGAACTAAGTAAAAAGATAGGATTATCTGCTGCTCCAACTTTAGGAAGAGTTCAAAAACTGGAAAAAAATGGTTTAATTAAAAGCTACCATGCAAAAATTAATGCTGCTAAATTAGGATTAGGATTAACTGCTTTAATTCATGTTTCTTTAATCAAACAGATAGGAAATACAGTTGAAAACTTTTCTAAAAAAGTCATTAATATTGATGAAATTATTGAATGTTTACAACTCACCGGAAAATTTGACTATCAACTCAAAGTAATGGTAAAAGATATTCAATCTTTTGAATACTTTTTAGCCAATAAACTCAATCAATTTGATGAAATAAGTAAGATACATACCTCAATCATACTTTCTTCAATTAAGCAAAATTCAATTATCCCAATAGATTATAAAAGCGACTATATTTTATAAAAATCTACGTTTAACTAAATCCATAAACTTTTGAGCGGAAACGCCATTGATATCCCAATTATAGTTGTATTTTAAATTATTATTGATGTATTCATCTGCTTCAATAAAAGCTGAAAAATTATTAATGGTTTCTATAGCCTCTTTATATTTTTCATTTTCTCCTTCAAATAAATCGTTCATAAACAAAAACTTTTGGTTTAATCCAATTGCTTTTGTTAAGTCTTTTATTGGTTGTTGACTCAATCTATCTGCTAGAGTAGGTTGTTCTGCATTGGATGAAAATTTATCATTAATAGAAATAGAATGATCTTTCTTTTCTTCTTCTTGTTCAACCTTTTCTTCCTGAATTGGAGATTCTGGAGTAAAAGCAGGCTCTTCTTTTATTTCTTGTTCTATTTCAAATAGAGGTTGTTGTTCACCAATCGACTTACGAACAGCTTCTATATGGTTTTCAACTTTTATTGCATCAATTAAGTTCGTTTGATTAGGGTGAATTCCATCTGGTTCCTCGGTTGTTGAAAAATCAAATTTTAACCCTCTATCTTCTTCTTTTTTAACACTTCTTTCTATCGCTAAATAATGTAATATCGCTATTCGTTCATGTATATTTCGCGCATCATCTAATAGTGAATATAAATCGGCAACAGATAAATTTCCGTTTTCTAAAGCTTCTAAATTATTAGCCAATGAATTCACTAACTTTTTTAAATTTCTATACTCGTTATTATTATTCATGTTAAAAAATTGTTGAAAATATGACCCAAATTTCAACAATTAAATGATGCTATATTTAGTACCTTTAGCGAACTTATTAACAGAAGTTATTTAATGTCTAATCCTAATAATTAAAATAAACAGTGTTTTTAGAACAAAAAGGAAGTAAAAAAAAACAAAAAGGTTGGATAGAAGTTGTTTGTGGTTCAATGTTTTCTGGTAAAACTGAAGAATTAATTAGACGTTTAAAACGTGCAGAATTTGCAAAATTAAATGTTGAAATTTTTAAACCTTCTGTTGATATTCGCTATGACGAAAATGATGTAGTAAGTCACCAAGGTACTACTATTCGCTCAACTCCAGTTCCTGCTTCTGAAAATATTTTACTGTTGGCAAACGATGTTGATGTAGTTGGAATTGATGAGGCACAATTTTTCGATGATCAATTACCAATGGTTTGTGAACAATTGGCTAATTCTGGTATTCGAGTAATTGTAGCAGGATTAGATATGGATTTTGCTGGTAAACCTTTTGGTCCAATCCCTGCGCTTTTAGCAAAAGCAGAGTACGTTACTAAAGTTCATGCTATTTGTATGACTTGTGGTGACTTGGCTCAATTTTCTCATCGTAAAATAGCGGATGAAAAATTAGTTTTGTTAGGCGAGGTGGATGAATATGAACCACTTTGTAGAAAGTGTTATACTGAAGCTACCAAGGCGTAATTTGTACCAAATAAGAGTTTTTATAATTATACTTCATAAAGTTTAATTATGAAACAAACTATTCTTACTTTAATTTTTCTTACAGGATTAAGTGTTAGCGCTCAAGTTAACAATACTTTTGGTTATTCTTTTCAAGAACAGAATTGTGGTATCATTACAGATGAACTAACTGCTGAAATTACAACTAAAGTTCTTTACAATGCTCAACCAGATGGTTATATCGTTACATACACTACTTCCTTTATAGGTAACACTGTTGTTGATGTTGAAAACTTAATGAATAAAAAAATAGATAGTTTAACTAGAAAGGTAAAAAAAATAGGAATAGAAAAAGAAGCTATTGCCATTGACATTCAAGAATTTGATCCTATTTTTTCTATCAAAAATACAACAGAATATCCCGAAGGGTATAAGGTATCACTTAACTTAAATTTTAAACTAAAAGATTATAATAAAATTAGCCGATTAACTCAGATTTGCCTAGCGTATAACATCTACGATATCGTAGGGATCCAGCCATTTATTAATAATACAAAACCTATCGATGATTCCTTGGCTCTAAAATCAATAGAACTGTTAAATGCTAAAAAGGAACTGTGTAAAAAATTATCATGGAGTTTTACTGGTGGCCATGCTGAATTCTCAAAATGTAAAAATGTTTTTTATCCAGATGAGCATTATTTAAAAACAACGCTAAAGAATAATTCTTTATTTCACCACAATTTATCTCAAAATTCTACAATTAATCTCCATAGAAACTTAGATGTAAATGTTTACAATAACCTTAATTTAAAAGATGTTGATTATATTTACAATTCAGAAATTACTGTACCAGTAATACAGTTTGTTTACCAAATCAATTACAAATACATCAAAACTAAACCTAAAGAAAAAGAGGATAACATTAAAGAAAAAAAGTCGTTCTATATTCTTGATAAAGAAGGAAATCTTACCAAATTAAAACTCTAACGTTTGAATTTAAACTATACCATATCTACAATAACAAAAGCAATTGAAGGAAGTTGTAATTTGAACTCTAAACAGCTTATCCAAACTATTTTTATTGATAGTAGAAGTTATTTTGACCCTGATACTTCTTTATTTATTGCTTTAGAAGGTAAACAACATAATGGTCATGATTACATCAATGAACTTTACCAAAAAGGATTAAGGAATTTTGTAGTTGATCAAACTTATACTAATGAAACACTAACTGACGCTATTTTTATTCGGGTTAAAGATACTTTAGAAGCTTTACAAAAATTGGCATTTTTTCATAGAAAACAGTTTGATATACCAACCATTGCTATTACAGGAAGTAATGGTAAAACCATTATCAAAGAATGGCTCTATCATTACCTCAGGCATGCGTATAATATTGTTAGAAGTCCTAAGAGCTATAATTCTCAGGTAGGTGTCCCGCTTTCACTATTTCAAATTAAAAAAGAGCATACCTTAGCCATTTTTGAAGCAGGTGTTTCTAAACCTGGAGAAATGGAAAAATTACAACAACTGATTATACCTGATTATGGTATATTGAGCAATATTGGTACAGCACATTTAGAAAATTTTGAATCCATTGAACAATTAAAATTAGAAAAAGAAAAATTGTTTCAAACAGTAAAATGGTACCACAGTTATGAAACTAACCATCAAAAGGAAACAGCTATTCTTGTTCATTCGATAACAGTTGATCAGTTTACTACTCATTTTACAGTTGAATATAAAGCTCAACAACATCCATTTTCTATACCATTTACAGATCAGGCTTCCATAGAAAATAGCATTACTTGTATTTGTTTTCTAATCAAGTTTGGAATTGAAATTCCTCATTTAATTGAACAATCTAAAACATTACCATCAATTGCTTTTCGATTAGAAAGCCAAAAGGGAATCAACAATAATATTATCATTCGTGATAATTACAATTCTAATTTAACAGCATTAACAATAGCATTAGACTATTTGGAACGATTTAAGAATCAGGATCAACTCGTTATTCTTACTGATTTACTACAAGATAAAATTCAATCAGACCACCTTTACCAACAAGTTGCTGAGTTAATTAATCAACGAAATTTATCCGAATTTATAGGAATTGGTCCCAATTTAATACAATATCAAACATGGTTTAAAAAAGGACGATTTTATCAAAGTGTGGACGATTTTATTTCAGATTTTGAACTTCATAAAATTAAAAACACAAGCATTCTTATTAAGGGCAGTTATCAATTTCAGTTGGATAAAATTAATGCTAACCTAGTCCAAAAAACCCATCAAACTACCCTTGAAATTAATTTATCTGCTTTATCCAATAATATCAAACATTTTAAAAATAAGATTGATTCAAATACTCTTTTAATGGGGATGGTTAAAGCTTTTGGATATGGTACTGGTAGTAAGGAAATAGGAACAATTCTTCAACACTCAAAAATAGATTATTTAGGAGTAGCTTATACAGATGAGGGCGTTGATTTAAGAAATCAAAAAATTACATTACCTATAGTTGTAATGAATATGGAAGACTATTCCTTTGAAGATATTATTCAATATCAGCTGGAACCTTCAATCTATTCTCTGGAGCAACTGGAACGTTTTATTAAGTTTTTAATTGATAAAAAACTTAAAAGTTATCCTATCCATTTAAAGCTAGATACTGGAATGTATCGACTGGGATTTCTAGAAAATGATATTCAAATTCTAATTGATACGATCATCAATCAACCTGAAATATATGTTAAAGGTATTTTTAGCCACTTAGCAGCTGCTGACGATCGTAATGAAAAAGCGTTTACCTTTCATCAAATTAAATTATTCGATCAATTCAGTCATCAAATTGAAACCGCTATTGGATACAAAACCATCAAGCACATTTTAAATTCTTCTGGAATAGAAAATTATCCTGACTATCAATATCAAATGGTTCGATTAGGAGTGGGAATGTATGGAGTTTCAACTCAAGAAAATTTAGAAATTGTTGGAACACTTAAAACCAAAATATCTCAAATAAAATTAGTCAAAGCAGGGAGTTCTATTGGTTATGGAAGAAGTCAATTTGTTAAAAAAGATACTTTAATTGGTATCATTCCAATTGGATATGCTGATGGGTTTAGACGTTCTTTAAGTAATGGTGTAGGGAGTGTATGGTTCAAAAATAATTTAGTACCAGTTATTGGAAGAATATCGATGGATATGACGATGATTGATTTGTCTTCTATTACAGATGTAAAAATAGGTGATGAAGTTGAAATATTTGGAAAGAATCGCCCCATAGAAGAACTGGCCCAGCAACTTGATACCATTCCCTATGAAATATTAACTTCTGTTTCTAATAGAGTTGTTCGTACATACATTGAAGAATAATATTGTTTGGTGTACTTTAATTCACCTTTTATTATACCTCATAAACTGCTATTTAAAATAAATATTATGAATTATACGTTTAATTAATTCGTTAATAAATAGTTACAAGGTTATTAACAAGATTAGGCATGGTGATTGTATAAACTGTTAATAACTGTGAATAAAAAGTAAAAAATAAATCTTGTTTAATTCAATTAATAATCCAGCTATAAAAACTTTTAATATAACTACTATAACTTATCAAAACTTTAAGTAAAATAAATAACAGGTTATACACAGTAAATTTGTAATTTTGAATAGTATATTTATTAACTGTTCATTATTTAAAAACTGTTTATTGAAATTGTTAATAACTCTATAACTCATTTAATTTTCAGCTTATTAAAGCTAAGGCAAATGTTAATTAAATGTTTATTTATTTTAATAAAAGATAAAAACAAACACATTGAAGAAAAGATTTACAACATATCAACATGCTAATAACAATAGTAAAAATTTTAAATTAAATTCTTTTTTTTATTTTTTAGTATTGATTGTTTATAACGTAGGTTTTGGATTTTTTCAAAATTTTAATGCTCAAGAAAAAATTGATCCAAATGGATACAATGTATTCTATTTTGAAAATTCTGATGTCAAGAGTAGTGAAGGATATTTGGAGAATGGAAAACCAAATCACTACTGGAAGACCTATTATGAAAATGGTAATTTGAAAACAGAAGGAAACAGAAAAGTGTTTCGTTTAGATAGCACCTGGAAATTTTATCGCGAAAATGGTTCTCTTGAAAAAGAAATTAGCTACGCTAATGATATCAAAGAAGGCCCAACCAATTATTATGATAGTTTAGGTCATCTAATTAAAATGGAGCAATTTTCTGAAAATTTAAAGAGTGGGGTAGCTAAGACCTATTATCCATCGGGTAAAATTAAAGAAGTTTATACCAATAAGGAAAACAAAAAAAATGGTGAACTTCGATTGTTTTCCGAAGATAGTTTGTTGATTAGAATAGCGAACTATGAAAATGGCTTTTTAAGAAATGAAGAATTGATCAATCGTTTTGATGAAGCTGGAAACAAAAATGGAGTTTGGAAAGAGTTTTATGCTAATGGAAAAGTAAAATGGGAGGGAAAATATTTACATGGAAAATTAAATGGTGTAGTTAAGGAGTATAAAAAGTCTGGAGGTTTAAAAGAATTAGTAAAGTTTGAAAATGGTCAATTAAATGAAAAAGCAGAAGAAGCAATATTTATTGAATTAAAACAAAAAGTAAACGCTGATGGAAGTTTATTAGTGGGAGGATATAAAGAAAATAAAAAACATGGGATTTTCAGATTATATGATTCTACCGATGTATTACTAAATAGTTTTGTTTATGATAGAGGAGTTTTATTAGCAGAAGGTTTATTAGATTCATCAGGTTTAAAACAAAAAACGTGGAAATATTATTACAACAATAAACAATTAAAATCTACTGGTAATTACGTAGATGGTAAAAAAGATGGGGAATGGATATTTTATCACAAGAATGGAGTAGTTCAGCAAAAAGGAAAATATGGTAAAGGTTTAGCTGAAGGTTTTTGGCAATGGTGGTATGATAATAAACAATTACACCGAGAAGAAACATTTAGGAGAGGGAAAGAAGATGGAGAAGTAATCGAATATGATACCCTTGGAAATGTTTTAACACATGGTGAATTTATTGATGGATTAAGAGAAGGAAAATGGCTTTACCATGTCAATGATCATCGAGAGGAGGGAGAATTTCGTGATGATTTAAAGCACGGTATTTGGCAAACTTTTTATAGCAATAATAAATTAGCTTTTAAAGGAGAATATATTAATGGTTTAGCTATTGAAAAGCATAAATATTATCATCCAAATGGTAAGTTGCATTGGGTAGGAGAATATTCCGCAGGATTTAAAGATGGAGAATGGAAAGAGTATAATGAGGAAGGCGTCTTAATATTTTCTATTGAATATGATCGGGGAAATGAAATAAAAATTGATGGATTTAAAATAAAGCCAATAAAAGACTAACTTATTAATTTTGACAAATTTATGATAATTTGTGCATAATAATTATTACCTTTGCTAAGTTTAAATAATTAAAATCATCGTTAAAAATAATAGATTAATGAGTAAAGCAAACATATTGGTCGTAGAAGATGAAAGTATTGTCTCTAAAGATATTCAATTAAGCTTAAAAAAATTAGGGTATAATGTAATAGGTTCTGCAACCACTGGAGCTAAAGCTATAGAAATGGCTTTAGAGCTACAGCCAGACATTATTTTAATGGACATTATGCTTAAGGGAGATATTAATGGTATTAGAGCTACTAAAAGAATTCAAACAAGAGCAAATATCCCAGTAATATATTTGACTGCTTACGCTGATGAGAACACATTAGAACGTGCTAAGGTAACACAGCCTTATGGTTATATTATTAAACCGTTTAAGGAAATCGATCTACAAACTTCTATCGAAATGGCTTTGTATAAGCATAAGAAGCAATTAGAGATTTTAGATGATAGAGACCGTTTGTATAGTATTGTTAATAATGAGTCAGTAGATTATATCTTTGTTAAGAATAATACACAACTAATCAAATTGAAAGCTGAAGATGTCTTGTATATTGAAGCTTTGAAAGATTATGTGAATATTGTAACAATTGAAAAGAAATACATGATTCATTCGACAATGAAGGCTATCAATGAAAAAATGCCATCAAGAGATTATGTAAGAATTCATCGTTCGTACATTGTTAGAATGGAGAAAATCAATAAGATAGATCATGCTGATTTATACATGGAGGGAGTAGATAAAGCTTTCCCAATTGGAGGATCTTATAGAGCAGATTTGTTAAGAAAAATTAATTTAATTTAATTCACATACTAAATAGCTTAAATAATAGTATTTTTAAAGGAAGTTTCGAAAGAGACTTCCTTTTTTATTTGATAGCATATGCAGTCTAATTCAATTTTTAGAAGAGATAATAATAAACATCAACCATTTTTGATAAGTGGTCCTTGTAGTGCCGAAACACCTGAGCAATTATTAACAACAGCTCAGCAATTAAAAGATAAAGTAAATTTAAGCGTTTTAAGAGCTGGAATTTGGAAACCAAGGACTAGGCCTAATTCTTTTGAAGGAATAGGAGAGGAGGCTTTAAAATGGCTTTTAGAAGTTAAAAAAGAACTAAACTTAAGTGCTACAGTTGAAGTTGCTAATGCTAAACATGTAGAATTAGCATTAAAACACGATGTTGATATTTTGTGGATTGGTGCTAGAACATCAGTGAATCCATTTTCTGTTCAGGAAATTGCTGATGTTTTAAAAGGGATAGATATTCCTGTAATGGTTAAAAATCCTATAAATCCAGATTTACAATTATGGATTGGAGCGATAGAGCGTATTCAAAATGTAGGTATCCACGAAATAGCTGCAATTCACAGAGGTTTTTCTGCTTATGGAATATCAACTTATCGGAACAAACCCATGTGGGAAATTCCAATTGAGTTAAAACGATTATATCCGGATTTACCAATAATCTGCGATCCAAGTCATATTGGTGGTAAACGCGATATGATAGCATCTATTTCTCAAAAGGCGATGGATTTAACTTTTGATGGGTTAATGATTGAATCTCATTATTTACCTGAAGAAGCTTGGAGTGATGCACAACAACAGGTTACACCAGGTGCTCTAAAGCAAATAATGGATCAACTCATTATTCGTGATGCTGCATTTAGTACAGATACTTTATTAGAGTTAAATAGCTTAAGAGCTAAAATAGACTCACTAGATGAAGTTATTTTAGATACTATTGCTAAACGTATGGATTTAATTGAATTGATAGGTGTGTTAAAGAAAGAGCAAAATATTCCAATTCTTCAAGTTGAACGTTGGAATGCTATTATTAAAACTTTTTCTGAATTAGCTCACGATTTAGAATTGAGTGAAAAGTTTATTGCTGAATTTTTGAATGCAATCCATACCGAATCAATTAGAAAGCAGACAGTGATTATGAATAAGTGATATTTTACGCTTAAAAATCATTTTAAGCTCTTTTAAGAGTATTTCTATTCGTTTATGATATCTAAGTATCAAATTAATGAGTTCTTTTATTAGAATTGAGATTTTTAAAATATTGATTATCAATAAGTTAAGTGTTGTTTTATTGTTTTTACTCAATTTTGACTAAAAAAAGCAAATTTTTATGTTTCACGTGGAACATAAAAATTTGCTTTTTTTAATTTTTCATATTTGCTATAAAACTATATTATGAAAAATAGTATTATCATTTCAATTTATTGCTCAAACAAAACCAGATCAATGTGATGTAGTTTTTAGTGGAAATAAAGAAGGTTTTATGAGTAAGAAAAATATTGAAAGGATAAAGAAAAATAGTTTTTACAATAAGTATATAGAAAGTGAAATTTTGAGATCTACAATTTATAATACTATTTGAGGTAGGATAGAGGTATGCTAACTTTTACTGATCCTTTTTTAAAAATAAGTATTAACCATAATAACTGAAAGAGTAGCTATTTTATTATGTATTGAGTTTAAAAGCAAAGAACGATAAAATAGAAATTTAAAATATTTATATAAGACGAATCGAAGCTTATAATGTTAATTGATTAAATAGATGTTTCACGTGAAACAATAAAAAAAGCCAATTCTTAAATAATTAGAATTGGCTTTTTAATATCGTAAGTTTAGATTAATTTACTTTAATGAATCTAATGCTTTTTGGTAATTAGGTTCATCAACTATTTCCTGAACTTGTTCTGTATAAATTATTTTATGTTCTTCATCTAAAATAATTATAGCTCTTGAAAATAGATTTTTTAACGGTCCATTTTTTATTGTTAGTTGATAATCCTTACCAAATTTTCCTTTATTAAAATCAGAAAGTGTTTCTACATTTTCTATTCCTTCAGCTCCACAAAATCTTGCTTGTGCAAAAGGTAAATCTCTTGAAATACATAAAACTTTTGTGTTTTCTAATTCACTTGCTTTCTTATTGAATTCTCTTACCGATTGTGCACATGTTCCAGTATCAATACTTGGAAATATATTTAAGATAACTCTTTGTCCTTTTAGTTGATTTAATTTAAACGTAGATAAATCATTCTTTATCATTTTAAACACTGGAGCTTTATTTCCAACTTTTGGGAGCTCTCCGATTGTTTTAATTTTGTTTCCTTTTAATGTGATTTCAGCCATGTTATTTTTCTTTTTATTAGTTATTGTTTCACGTGAAACATTGTATTATTATCTTCCTAAATAAATCATTAATATAGAAATATCAGAAGGTTTTATTCCGCTTATTCTAGATGCTTGCCCCAGCGTTTTTGGACGAATAGAATTTAGTTTTTCTTTAGACTCATTAGATAAAGAGGAAAATTGAAAGTAGTCAATATCATCAGATATTTTTACATATTCTAAGCGGGCTAATTTATCAGCTACTTCTTGTTCACGCTCTAAATATCCTCTATATTTTGTTTGTACTTCAGCTTGTTCTTTTATTGCTCTAACATTAGAATCTAAATTATTAATGTATTCATTCAACTTTGGACTCGCCTTAATAAAATCTTCTAAAACCATATTTGGACGTGCCAAAACATTATCCATTTTTACTTTTTGTTTTAATGGTGAAGAGTTTTTTTCTTCTAAAATTGGATTGATTTCTTCAGGAGCAATTGAAGTAGATTTTATGAATTTAATCAATTTATCTGTCTCTTCTTTTTTATGCAAAACTTGTTTTAAACGCTCGTCAGATGCTAAACCAATTGCATGCGATTTTTCGGTTAAACGAAGATCAGCATTGTCTTGTCTTAATAAGATTCTATACTCAGCTCTAGAAGTAAACATACGGTAAGGTTCTTCTGTTCCTTTAGTAATTAAATCATCAATTAAAACTCCAATATAAGCTTCAGCTCTGGATAAGGTAAATGGTTCTTTTTCTTTTACTTTTAAGGCTGCATTTATACCTGCCATTAATCCTTGACTGGCTGCTTCTTCGTAACCTGTTGTTCCGTTGATTTGACCACTGAAATATAACCCCTCAACTAACTTTGTTTCTAAAGTATGTTTCAATTGAGTAGGAGGGAAGTAATCGTATTCTATAGCATAACCTGGTCTAAACATTTTTGCATTTTCAAATCCAGGAATCATTCGCAATGCTTTTTGTTGAACATCTTCAGGTAAGCTTGTACTAAAACCATTAATGTAATATTCTATGGTGTTCCATCCTTCTGGTTCAGCAAAAATTTGATGTCTTTCTCGATGAGCAAATCGATTAATTTTATCTTCTATAGAAGGACAATATCTTGGTCCAACACTTTTGATTGCTCCATTAAACATTGGCGAACGATCAAATCCAGTTCGTAACATTTCATGAACTTCTTGATTCGTATAAGTGATAAAACAACTTTTCTGCTCTTCTAAAAATTGGGTTTCATTACTATAAGAAAACTTCATTGGATTTTCATCTCCAGCTTGTTCTTCCATTTTAGAAAAGTCAATTGTTCTTCCATCTACTCTTGGAGGAGTTCCTGTTTTCATTCTTCCAGATTCAAAACCGAGTTGAATTAAATCTTCCGTAATTCCAAAAGCAGCACGTTCACCCATACGACCACCACCAAATTGTTTTTCGCCAAGATGAATGGTCCCGTTTAAAAATGTACCAGAATTTAAGATAACAGTTTTGGCGCGAACCTCCATTCCAATTCCAGTTTTTACACCTTTAATGACATTATTCTCGACAATAACTCCAGTTACCATATCTTGCCAAAAATCAAGGTTAGGTAAGCCCTCCAAAGTTAAACGCCATGTTCTAGAAAATAACATTCTATCACATTGCGCTCTTGGACTCCACATTGCAGGTCCCTTACTTAGATTTAAAAGCTTAAATTGTATGGCACTTTTATCAGTTATAATACCAGTATAACCACCTAATGCATCAATTTCTTTTACAATTTGTCCTTTGGCAATACCTCCAATTGCAGGGTTACAACTCATTTGTCCAATGGTTTCCATATTCATGGTAATCATTAGTGTTTTACAACCCAAATTTGCAGCAGCAGCAGCAGCTTCATTTCCAGCATGTCCACCACCAACTACTATTACATCATATTCTTGTAACATATTTATCTATTCAAATTTAGTATGTTTTATTTTAATATACTGATAATCAGTTGTTTGTTTTTAATTTTTGATTTAATTCTAAAGCAAAATCTTCCATTTTACGCATTTGTTGAGCATCAGCTTCACTTTTATCTTTATAGCCCATTAGATGTAAAAGACCATGTGCCATTACTCTTTTTAACTCATTTTTAAACGATTTCTCGAAAGTTTGAGCATTTTCCTTAATTCTATCTATAGAAATAAAAATATCGCCTGAAATCGCATTATTTTCACAATAATCGAAGGTAATAACATCAGTGTAGTAATCGTGGTTTAAATGTTCTCTATTGACTTCTAATAAATAATCATCAGAGCAAAAGATATAATTCAATTCTTCAATTGTTTTATCTTCTGTATGCGCTAATTCAGTCAACCAATTTCTAACTTTCTTCTTTTTCTTGATTTTAAAATCGATTGCTTCAATATGAAAAAAAATAGTTTTGCTCATGTTTTGCGTAATTGTTTTGCAAAACTAATTCATTTAGATTCGTTAAACTATTTTTTAAAGAAATACTATAAACGGAGAAGTGTGTAGAATTGATTAACCTAAACGCTATATAATTTTTGAATACAGTTTATTTTGAATTTTATTTTATCCCAATATAGATAATCATCTTGAATACTTTTTAATAATCCATTTATTTGTAATTCAGGAACTTTTTATTCAAGTATACTGATTGTAGTACATAACTACTCATCCCTATCTAAACCTCTCAGCCATATCTTGTTTAAAAATATGTTCTAGTTTTTGATAGAGTTCAGGGTGTTTTTTTTCTAACAGTTTTGGGCGTTCAAAAAAGTATTCTCCAGCGACTGAGAAAAATTCCATTTCGTTGGTCGCTCCGTATTCATGAATATCAGATTGTTTGGTTTTAATTAAAGCAATTTGTTGGTAAATGTATTCTAACCATGGAATTTGATTAGGTTCTTCCAGTAATAAAGTTGGAATTCCATCAACTAATCCGTCAGCTTTATCTATTAGATGAATAAACTCGTGAATGGCTGTATTTCGTTTATCTGTTTCGTTAGAAAAACCATGATGCAAAGCTGCTTTGCTCAGCAACATTTTCCCCTCCATATATCCTGTTCCAACCAAGCCTTTAATGTTTCGAAGTGGACCAGAGGTTTTAAAGTCCATATTAAAGTTATCGGGGTATAGAATCACTTCTTTTAAGTTTTGATATTGCCAATTTTTAAAAGCGAAAATTGGAATAATAGCACTTGCTGCAATTAATACTTTATCGATTTCATCAACAGTTGTATCTACTCCAATAATTTCTACATTGATTAAAAATTCTTCAACTTTATATTCAAATTCTAGCTTTTCAGTAGGGGTTAGTTTATTGTAAAATTTAACCTTTTTGATGAGTATTTTTTGATGCTGTAGAGCTAACTTTTTTTCGGGTTGTTTCCAATGATTTCGGTTTGAATTTTTATAGACATTAACTAAAACAACAACAATTAATGAGACCGATAAAACGTAAATGGTTACCATACAAGTTTATTTACTATAGTTAGTTGCATATTATTATAGAGCTTTGTCAATTCGAGTGAATTTTTACGATTGAAATGAGTAAAATTTGTATCGAGAAAAAGCTATTGTTATTAGCACTTAATTAAATAAACACTTTTCTTGAAATAATTTGACCATCAATTGTATAGTTGATCATATATATACCTCTTGAATATTGGCTAAAATCAATGGGGTTTAAATTATTTTCACCTGCTGTTAAAACAGTATTATTGGTATAAATTACCTGGCCATTAAGGTTCATAACAGTGGTAGTAATTGGTTGAGATTTTTCTACAAAAAGTGAAGTGTTAATCCAATTCTCATGACGAATAATTTTTAAACTATTGTCAATAGCTACTATTGAGTTTTGTTCAATTACGTCACTAGAAGCATCTTCTTGAATCACTAATTGTTTGAGGTGAATTTCGTCACCAGAAGTTGTTCCATTATTATCGGATTGATTGGCTGCTACATAAAAAGTAATATCGCCTTCTGGATTAGTTGGAGCAACCCAATCAAAATTCCAAGTTGTTAAACCATTTCCAGAAGAAGTATGCGTAACATAAGTTCGACCACCTCCAATTCTCAATTGCGTATTTGTAGCATCTGTAATGGTAAAAGAACCTATATTGGTATCATCAGAATTTCTTAGTGCGACAATTTCAAAACCGTTTTTGGGAGAAGGTGCGGTTGGTAATGCTACAGTAATGGTATACGTTGATCCTGGAATGTATTTGTTATTAGCACCAGAAAAAGTAATATTGGTAACAGAAGAATTAGGTATGGCAAATCCCCCATGACATTGTGTACAATTAAATTCTCCTGGAGCTCCAGTTTTTCCTGGATCTGCACCACCAGAATATAAAGCATCAAAGTGATTATAGACACCGATTGTTTCAATATTTTTTGTAAAAGAAAAAAGGGCTATAGTGGATAGACCAACTATAGATGATAGTAGTGTTTTTGTGTTCATGTAAAGTGTTTTTTAGCGTTTTAATTCTAAAAAAGTACAAAAAAATTATAAGATATGAAAAGTTAATTCTACCACTCTACCATCATTGTCAAAATTAATTTCGTCGGCTAAATTTTTCATGAGAAAAATTCCTCTACCATTGGGGTTTTCAATATTTTCTGGACTTGTTGGATCAGGTAAATCATAAAAATTAAAACCTTTACCCTCATCTTCAACTTTAAAAGTTATTTTGTGTTCTTCAGTAGTACAGCTTACAGTTGTTTCTTTAGAAGCATCCAATTGATTGCCGTGATGTATTGCATTGTTAACAGCCTCAGTAAGCGCTATTAAAATATTTCCGTAGTTATCTTCTTGTACTTTTAATTCATCACATACTTCATCGACTAATTTTTCGACAAGGTGAATGTTTTCAGCTTGTGATGGAAAGTTTATTTTTTGCGCGTAGGAAAGTAATTCTGTTGGCATATTCATAATGTTATTAAAGTATATGAAATACAATAGAATGGTTTATTTTTCTATTTTTTCGAAGTACTCATTTACTTTGTTTTTATAGTAAGGTCTTAGTGAAGGAGGAATTGTTTTTAATAATTCAATCTCTTTCTCCTTCTTCCTTTTATACTCATTATATTGTGTAGGGTTACTAAATTTTTGATTTTTTGCTTCATTACTCTTTCTTTTTTTGTCGTATTCCTGTTCTCTTTGTGCTTTTTCGTGCTCTAATAAACGGACAGTAATTTCTTGTTGACGTTTAATTGTTTCTGCATTAATACGTTTATTGATAAGGTCTTCTTCAACTTTTTCCATTTCCTTGGCAATCTTTTTTAAGCCATTTCCATTTCCAGAGCCATCTTCATTCATTTTTTTAGATAAATCTTGTATTTGTTTTCTTAACGCAGCTTGCTGAGCAGCCATTTGGGCAAATTGTTTACTCGAGGGTTGACCTCCAGAACCAGGCATACCATCAGGACCTGGTTTTCCTCCAGGTTTCTGTCCAGGTTTATCTCCGGGTTTTTGTCCACCAGGTTTCTTGCCCTTTTCCATAGCATCTTTCATTTTTTGCAATTGTTCTTCCATTTTCTTTTGCATATTTTTCATGCTTTGAGGAGATGGGGAACCTTGTCCACTTCCACCAGGTTTATTACAACTTCCACTACCAGGCATCTTACTTTTTTGCTGTGCTTGCATTTGTTGTAAAGCTTCATCAAATAGAAGTGCTAAGTTATTAGCAGAAGTCATGGTGTATTGTTGTTTTGCAGTAGCTTGAGATGTTCGTCTATCAGATATAAATGAAAGTGACTGTTCAATGCTTGCATTCATTTCATTAACTTCTTTATTAATGTATGGACTCAATTGAACAATACGTTTACTTAAAGCAAAAAGAGAATCTTCTAGTAATTGCGCATCGTCTTTTAATTTACGTTGCTGTTGTCCTAATTTTACATATTTAGGATCCTTATAATTGACTTGCTTAAGTGAAGCCATTACTGTTTCTTGTTCTAGCGAAAAAGTAATCAAATTTTCCAGTAATTGTTTTAAAGCCTGCATATCTTCTTCAGCTTGTTCTTGCTGTTGTTGTGCCTGCATAGCACTCATTTTTTGAGCCAATTCTTGCATTTTTTTTGCAGCAGATTGTTGAGATTTGGATGCTTTTTTATTTTTCTTTTGTCCTAATTCTTCTTGACTTTGTTGTTGATCTTGTTCTATAGATTGCTCTTGTTCATTGGTATCTCCTAAGTCGTGTTTATTTTCGAGTTCTTCATTTAGTTTTTCCAACTCGTCCATTTCTTGCTGAATCTTATCAAATGCTTTATTGAGTTGTTCCTGTTTTTTATTGAGTTCAAAATTTGATTCTTCTTTATTTTTTGTTTTTTCAGAAAGTTCTTCTTGTTTTTTAGCTAAATCATCCAATCGATCGGTAATGTTTTCTAATTTTTCTTCGAATTCTAATTGTTTGAATTGTTCTAATGAACGATCTAATTCTTTAAGAATATCTTCGTTATTCATTTCGATTTCATCCAATTTATTTAACAACTGATCTTTATTCATCTCCTCCATCATTTTTTGAAGTTCTTCATACAATTTTTTCATTTCATCAGTCATTAACTCATCGAAGAGTTTATTCAATTGTTCTTGTTTTTCAAGAATTTCTTGTTCTTGTTCAGACAATTGATTTTGCTCAAAATTGTTCAACTCGTTTTGTTGTTGAATGTTCTCTAATTTATTTTGAAGGGACTCCTGATGTTCCAAAAATTGTTGGATTCTGTTTTTATCTTGCCAGTCTGGATTTTGTTTTTCTAATAGATTTTTTTGGATGTCATCTAATTCTTTTTTCAGCTTTTCAACTTCATCTAAGCTACTGTTTAATTCATCTTTAATTTTTGCTTTATTCTCATCTACTTTATCAGCTAGTTCATCTTTAGTTGGAATAGTATAAATTTTGGTTTGGGTACGAGAAGATTTAGCTCCATTAATGGCATCATTATCCCAGACTTGAAAAAAGTATTCTATTTTGCTACCAGCTTCCAATTCTAAAGTGGTAAAATCGATAAAATGAAAATAGGTTTCTTTATTAAAGGTTTTGGTTACAGCTAGATTTTGCTTAGTATATTCTGATGTTGTTTTTTCGTTTACAATTCGGTATTTAAATTGCAATTGAGAGAAACCATAATCATCTGCTATGGAACCGTTAAAATAACGAATAAAAGGATTTACCGAATCTCTAGATTCTTGCATCTTAATAGTTGGGTTTTGATCTTTTATAGCAGTGATATAATAAGCAATAGAATCTTTTCCAATTGTAAATTCATTTTTGGTGATAATGGTGTAGTTCGTGTTTTTAAATAGAGGAGAATAGAAATGAAATTCGTTATTATTCAGGGGTTTTAATTGAATTAATGAATCTGGAAAACGTAAGGCTAATTCCTCCGTATTTTTAGTGTTAAAATGCCATTTTATTTTAGTTCCTTCTGGTACTATAAGATCACCAATATTTTCTACCGTTTTGTCTTGTTGTTGTGTGTAGTTAGGAAAATCTAAATCAACACTAAAATTCATCAAAGAAGGATTAGGAATCGTTTTTAAATGATATGCTTTTGATTCAAAACTTTCGGCAGTAAAATGGAAAGTTTTATCCTCTTGAATATTTCTAAAAGTATAAGAAAATTCTGTATTTGTTACTTTATTAAGTTTTTGTGGTCGACTATTAATATTAATAAAAACTACATTAGGAATATAGGCTCCTTTTATTTTTATTTTTAACTCATAGTCTTCTTGTTGTATAACTTCTAATTTTTCGTTTAAAAGTATAAAATCAAAAGGTGCTGCAGCTACAATTTCTTGATTGTAATGAATTAATCGATCGGTACTTGTAGTAATAATTTTTACATTCCAAAGTGCAATTATTCCGACAATTAAAAAAGGAATAATGAGGTATTTAAGGTATTTTTTATTTTCTGAGAAATCAATAGCACTATTAAAAGGTATGGGTTCTAATTGTTGAATACGTTGGTCAATACTAGCATTAATTAAACTCAATTGAGCAGGAGGAATATTTGCTTTATTTTCTGAAAGTTGTAATGTATTGATGAGTTTATCTTTGACATCACTAAAGTGGTTTCCTACAATCTTGGCAGCTTGTTCATAACTAATAGCATTACCTATTTTATATAAATTAAACAGTGGAATTAAGATGTAGTAAATAAAGACTCCAAGAGCTAAAAATAAATAGCTGTAAAAAAGTACAGATCTTCCTAAAATATCGAATTGGGAAACATACTCAATTAAAATGAATAAAATAAAAAATCCAGCCAATAAACTAGCACTATAAATACCTCCTTTAATAAGGCGATTTTTATAATACTTCCTGATAAAAGCATCTAATTTTAATATGAGTTGATTGATTTGCTGCACAAATTTATTTTACTGTACGGAGGATGAACAAAAAAGTTCAATAGTCCATAGAACAAATATACAATTTTAAGTACACATTAATAAAATCATAAAATTGTTAAGAAGTTGCTTGATTGTTAAAAAACTTGGCTAAAAATTATTTTTTTTGATTAAAAATTAAGAACTTAGGCATCCATTCAGTTAATTATAAAGAGATTTGGATGGCTTAGGCAAGTGAAAATTATAAAAGTGAAGTATGGAAAATCTTTATATTGAAGCAACAGAGTCTACTCCTTATGTGAATTTTAACTACGAAACAGGAGAATTTATATTGGAAGGAAAATCTGTTCCAACTGCTGCTAAAGAGTTTTATAAAGAAATTTTAGATTGGTTAGATGAATATGTAGAAAATCCACAGGATTCTACTAATTTATCGTTAAAGTTAGATTATTTTAATATTGTTTCTTCTAAACGAATATTATATATACTTTACAAACTAAATGAATTAGTTGAAAAGGGGTATAGCGTTAATTTAGAATGGCATTATCATGAAGACGAAGACGATATGTTAGAGGTAGGACAAGATTTTGCATTTATGGTGAAGATTCCTTTTAAATTTATTGAGTATAATCCTTTTGCTGAGGCTTAAGTTATTCTTATGCAAATTGTCATTTTTTCGGCTCCTGATAATTTTAAAGGTGAGCTGGAAATAGTTAAGCAATTATTAATACACAATGTTATTTTTCATTTAAGAAAACCTGGTATTTCTTATGAAAATTTGGTGACTTATTTATCTGAAATCCCAAGTGTTTTTCATTCCAAAATAGTTATTCATCAACACATTGAAGTATTGGAAAAATTTCAATTAAAAGGCTTTCACTGTACACGTAAATTTTTAGGTCAACATGGAAAAAATGTACAAAAAATAAGGAAAAAGTATTCAGGTTATTCCTTTTCCAAAAGCTGTCATACTTTAGAAGAACTCGATGCTATTAATGGCTATCATTATGTGTTTCTAAGCCCTGTTTTTGATAGTATTTCAAAAGCTCATTATTCTTCCAATTATTCTTTAGACGCTATTAATAGTGTATTAAAAAACAAAGTAACACCAGTAATTGCACTTGGAGGAATAAACCACAAAAATATATTGCAGTTACTAAAAAGTAACTTTAGTGGTATTGCCGTTTTAGGATATATTTGGAATAGCAGTCAACCGCTTGAAAACTTTAAAAAGTTGAACAAATTACTTACTCTTTAAATAGTATTAACTAATTGATATTGGTATAGTCATAGAAATAACTCCTCATTTTGAAAAACGATACGATAATGTACATTGTTTACCAGTAAAAAAAATCCCATTTATGATTCATTTTACCATCAATAATGTTGATAAAATTATTACTGTTAGAGCAATTTTACATACTTCTATTAGCCCTAAAAATTGGAAAAAATAGAAAATTTACCTACTCTTTAACCAAATCAAAACCGATATCTTTTCTGTAGTTTTTACCCTCAAAATTAATTTTATCGATGGTTGTATAAGATTTTTCTAATGCAGTAGGAATATCTTTTCCATAAGAAGAAATGGCCATTACTCTACCACCATTAGTTAATACATTAGCATTATCTAATTTTGTTCCTGCGTGAAAAACAATGCTATCATCTGTTTCGTTTAACCCTGTAACTTTTTTACCTTTTTCGTAGGCTTCTGGATAACCTTCTGAAACAAGCATGACAGTAGTAGCGGTTCTAGGATCAATTTTAATGTCTCTTTCAGATAGCGTACCTGTTGCTATACCATCAAAAAGCTCTAATAAATCTGATTTTAGTCGTAACATAACAACTTCAGTTTCAGGATCTCCCATTCTGCAATTATATTCAATTACATAAGGATCTTTTTTAACGTTAATTAACCCAAAGAAAATAAAACCAGAATATTCTATTTCTTCTTTTTTAAGTCCTTTGATGGTAGGGATGATAATTTGATTTTCTACTTTGTCTAAAAAGTCTTTATTTGCAAATGAAACAGGAGATATAGCTCCCATTCCTCCAGTATTTAACCCGGTATCTTTTTCACCAATTCTTTTATAATCCTTAGCAGCAGGAAGAATTTTGTATGAAGTACCATCGGTTACAACAAAAACGCTCACTTCAATACCATCTAAAAACTCTTCGATAACAACCGTATCACTAGCTGCACCAAATTTACCATTTAGCATTTCTTTTAGTTCAGCTTTTGCGTCTCCAAGGTCTTCTAAAATAAGTACACCTTTACCTGCTGCCAATCCATCTGCTTTCAGTACATAAGGAGCTTTCATCTTATCCAAAAATGCTAAGCCTTCTTCAAGATTATCTTTATTTACAGAAAAGTATTTAGCTGTAGGTATGTTGTGTCTTTTCATAAAGGCCTTAGAAAAGTCTTTACTACCTTCCAATTGAGCCCCTTCTTTTTTAGGACCAATAATACAAATATCCTTTAGTTCTTCTTCTTCAGCAAAAAAATCATGAATACCATTAACTAGCGGAGCTTCTGGACCTACAACAACAATTTTTATTGCCTTTTCAAGACAAAATTTACCAATTGCCCCAAAATCGTTAATATCTAGATCTACATTTGTCCCCTCTTTATCTGTTCCAGCATTACCTGGAGCTATAAAAAGTTTTTCTAATTGCGAACTTTGATTTAATTTCCAAGCAATAGCATGTTCTCTTCCTCCAGAACCAATAATTAATACATTCATTTTGCTAAAATTTTAGACAAAAATACTAAAGAATTGATTATGAGTAATTAGCTTTTAATTAGCAAAAGGAGAAAGATTTAAACAATTTATGATCATTAATACAAGATTATATTTTAATCTCTTTTATGGTATTTAGCAAAAATAGATAAGGATCTTGTTGTTTTACTTTAGCCAGAAACCATGAATAAAAAGCTGTTTTTTTAATTTCATTATCCACACTTACTACATTCGATTTTTTTGAAATAGTTAGAAGGTTTTTTTCTTGTACACTTGTTGGATCCTCTATGTATTTTTTAAATAATTTTAGAAAATATATGATGTCTTTATATTGAGGTAATTCTACAAGTTCTGTATTATTTTTTATGATGCTGTTAATCCTATTTAAGGCAATATCATCTTTTCCCATTTCTAATTGTAGAAGCATTTCAATAGAATTCTTTTTAAAAACCCATTCTTGCCCCATTATTTTTTTATACCAACCATCGGAGTGGTGCATTTGAATAAAAAACTTATTTGCTTTTTTATATGCTTTATGATAAGAATAATAAGTCAATAAATTCAATTTTAAATTTAATTCATCAACGTTCGATATTTTAGGTGTGGTTTCCAAATAATCTTCAATAATTTGAATCGCGTTATTGAGTTGGTTAGACAAAAAGAAAATAGAAGATTTTAATGCTATTGTTTTTGCAAAGTAAAATTTGTATTGAGCCAAATTATAGGCTTTTAAAGCACTTTCTAATTCATTGATGTATACTAAACTTTCCTTTAGTTTTTGGTTTCTATACAACGAATGTGATAATATGTATAATATTCTCAATTGATATTCCAATGTATGGATTGTAAAACTATTTTGTTGTTGGGTAGTACGATAAAGATTCAAAGCAATAGGCTCTAATTTTCTTATGTCTCTATTGTAAAGTAATGAACCTCTAACTAACTCTAGATAATTACAAACTTGTTTAGGATGTTGATAGAAAGAAGGGTGATTAATATTGATATCTTCTTGAATTTCTTCAATGAGAGATGCTAGTGATTGAGTAGCGACAGTAGTCTTAAATAATTGTAATCTTTTTCTAGCAATTGCTAAAGTATCTATTAATAATTCTTCTTGATCTAGATTTACTTTTATAGCATTTTTTTTCGCTATCAATGCATTCAAATTTATAGTATGATTAGTATGAGAAAACTCTAGCATTAAAATGTAAATGGCATATAAATTTTTATAATTTTTAATTTCAACAGCTTTCTTTTCTACTTTGGCAAGATAGCTCCAAGCCTCTTTTTCGAGTTGATTGTTAAATAGAAAACGACAAAGATTAATTTCATTTAAAATTTCACTTTCTTTTGTGGTATCTGTCTCTACTTGTTTTAAATAAGTGAATAAGATAAGTTCTTTCTTAATTCGATTTCTTATCGCATGGTAATTATTAGCCTTTTCTATTTTGGGCTTTACATTATTAATTAAAGCTTCACAAACTTGAATGTCTTTTCTATTGGCTTTTCTCTTTTTTCTATCCAAGAATAATAAAAATTCTTTTTTCTCTGATTTTGATAAAGTATTAAATATCTTTTCAATAAACATAAAATAATTAAAAATTTACTATTTAATTAGTAATGTGATAGTTATGTGTTTTTAAAACATAAGTTTTGTAAATGTACACATTTATTCAATAGCTTTACAAGTACTTTTTTATTAGCAGTAAATAGTATTGTTAAAATGAAAAAAATGAGGTTTTTTATAGAGCTTCTAGTGGTAAAAAGTATTGTAATGATTGTATTTCTATTGGATTATTGAATACTGATAACTTGATTGCTGTTTTACTTTTTTTAACAGCTTTTTTTCGATATATTTTTTATCTTTGAGGGAATAAAAATACGTTTAACACAAAAACAATAAAAATGGCTTTTGAATTACCAAAATTACCGTATGCATACGATGCATTAGAACCACATATTGATGCTAGAACTATGGAAATCCACCATACTAAACATCATAATGGATATACTACAAAATTAAATGGAGCTGTTGAAGGAACAGATTTAGAAGGAAAATCTATTGAAGATATTTTAACGAATTTAGATTTAACGAATGGAGCTGTTAGAAACAATGGAGGAGGATTTTATAACCACCGTTTATTTTGGGAAGTAATGTCTCCAAATGGAGGAGGAGAACCAACAGGAGAATTAGCAACAGCAATCAATGATGCTTTTGGTTCTTTTGAAGAGTTTAAAAATAAATTTTCTTCAGCAGCAGCGACTCAATTTGGATCTGGATGGGCTTGGTTATGTGTACACCCAGGAGGAAAATTAGAAGTTTGCTCAACTGCTAACCAAGATAATCCTTTAATGGCAGGAATTGGATGTGGAGGTTTCCCTATCTTAGGATTAGATGTTTGGGAGCACGCTTATTACTTAAACTATCAAAACAGAAGACCAGATTATATCAACGCATTTTTCAATGTTGTAAACTGGGAAAAAGTTTCTGCTTTATATGCTGATAACAAGTAATTAAAATACTTTTAAAAAGAAAAAGCCAGTGTGTAAACACTGGCTTTTTTTATGGATTGAATACTGTATATCAAATGATTAATTCCCCATTTAAATCAGTTGTTAGAATACTACTGAATAAATCGAAAAAGGACGTAAGGCTTGATAACTTTGATCTAATTCTTCAATAAAATTTTCAGATAAAACTTCTTTGTCTGTAAAGTTTCTAATAGCAATAAATCCTTTTTTACGCAATAAATCAACATCTGGATGCTGTTTATCAAATCCTCTAGGAGCAGATTTTAGTTCTTCTCCTTCAAATTTTCCTCCAAAGTAGTTGATAAATTTTTGCTCATTAAGTACAGCTCTAATCTCTGAAGCATCAATTTCTATCTCTTTTCTAATTCGCAATAAATCATCTTTATTAGGAGCCCAAAAGCCACCGGCCATAAAAGATTCTCCAGGTCTAATTCTGAGGTAGTATCCTCCTCGTAATTCTGCTCCTAATCGCGAAAAAGAACCCGCAAAATGAGGTTGATATGGAGTTTTATCTTTTGAGAAACGAACATCTCTATAAATTCGAAACAATTTGAACTTTTCTATTTTATCGTGTTTTTCTAAGTTGGCTTGAATAGCTCCATAGAAATTTTTAGCTTCATCTTGAGCAATTTTAAATTGTGGTTTATGTTCGTTAAACCATTCACGATTGTTATTCTTTTTTAAGTCTTTTAAGAATTGTAAGCTTGTTTTATTGAATTGCATAGGTTAATTTATTGATTCACTGAGTTGATCAATAGTTAAGTAAAAATAACAAATACAGTTTACTTCCTTTAATTTTAGAAAAAATTATTCTTTAGTTAGAAAACAGAAAATCAAGATAACTTTGCCATCTATTTTATCTTTAGATAACTTTTTTAGCGTAAAACCTTATGCTCGATACCGATTTCACTCATTTTAATCGTAAAATTTACTCGAATTGACAGGGTATAGAATAGTTAATTAAAATAATTAGAAATCTATCATCAGTCCTAAAGAAGGTAATATTGTTCCATTAGTATTGGCTATACGTTCGATATTGTATTGAGTAGGGTTATTAGCATTGATGACAGGAAATCCATTTGCATCTCGTTCAACATTAATAAAAGGTTGACCTTCTGTTTGAAAATTATATACATTTTGCATATCGAAGTAGATATTTAATGTCATTTTCTTTAAATAAATTTTCTTATCTATTCTAAAGTCTAAACCATGCGATAAAGGAGCTCTTTCAGTATTGATTTTGTTCCAATCTAAAACACCCTGTTGGGTAACATCCCAAACTGCAATTTGTGAGGAAAGTGCAACGTCGTAAGGTGTAAAAGGAGCACCACTTAGTAGTCTGAATTTAAAACCAATTTCCCAGTCCTTTTTAAAGCGCTTTCCTAACGTTAAATTTAAAATATGGCGGTTATCCCAAGCAGAAGGAATATAAACACCATTTTTATCTTCAAATTCACTTTTAGAAAATGTGTACGATAAAATTCCATAAATGGATTTATTTAGTTTTTGTTGAGCAGAAAACTCTAGTCCATAAGATCTACCCTCAGAAATAGAAGAGACAGCCTCATTTCCTATAACTCCAAAGTCACTTCCCAAATTAGCTAATGAAACGCTATCCTTTATAGAAAAAGGATAATCATAATAACGCTTATAAAAGCCTTCCAAAGTAATTTGAAGAAACTTATTAGGGTTATATTTTAATCCACTAATAAAATGGTTATTTGAGATATACTTTACATTTTTATTCTCTAATGTTCCTAAGCTATTTCTATAACCCAATATGGTATAGCTAGGTAATTGGTAGTATTTAGCTATATTTCCATTTAAACTCCATTTTTCATTGATGTTGTAGGCAATAGAAAGTCTTGGAGAAAGTTGCTCAAGAGGGTTATTCATTGTAGTTGAATAATCATTAAAATCTGTTCGAAGACCTCCAGATAACTGAACTCTATTTTTAAAAATAGCTTTAGAAATTTGTGAGAATAAGCTAAACTTACTCAATGTTAGTTTAGAGTCAAAATCTAAGGTAGTTGCGATACCATTTATTGCGACTTCATTGTAGGTGGAATTGGTGTATTTAGCAAATTCATAACCAAGCCCATAATTCAATTTCCAACCTTTTTTTTGATAGTTATTTTCAAAACGGAATTTATTTTCTATTTCTTGAGAATTATAGTCTAAAATTAGATTATTACTATTTTCAATGTTGTCTTTATACTTGATAGAGTTGTTGTTGAGCATATTTCTGCTTAAAACAAAAGTTTGGTAACTGTTTTCAGCAAAATGTGTCCAATTAGCACCAATGGTATAATTCCATTGCGTATTTACAGGTAAATAGCCTAATATATAGTCATTTCTTTTAATGTCTTCTTCATTAGAAATACCTTCATTAACAGAGCGATTTAAGCTAAAATCATCAATTGCTCCTAATCCCATAATAACCAATTTGTTTTTATCATTGAAATTAACAGTCTGTTTATATTGAAAATCGTTGTAAGTTGGTAGAAAAGGCAATTTAAGTGCTTTAAAAAGTAATTGTAAATAGGAACGTCTAACAGAAAGCAACAAGGTCGATTTTTTGTTGAGGTAACCGTTAAAAGTCAAACCGAAATCACTTGATCCAACAGTAACACTTCCCGTTCTTTTTTCATTATCTCCTTCGATTTGTTTTAATTCCATTACTGAGCTTAAGGCGTTTCCTCTGTTGGCAGGAAAAGCACCTGTGTAAAAATCAACACCCTGTATAAGGTTGACGTTGGTCATCCCTACAGGTCCTCCCGATGAACCTTGCGTGGCAAAGTGATTAATATTTGGAACCTCTATACCATCGATATAAAAACGATTTTCGTTAGGAGCTCCTCCTCGTATAATAATGTCATTTCTAAAGGAAGCAGATGACGCTACTCCTGGTAAAGTTTGAATCACTTTTGAAATATCTCTGTTTCCTCCAGGACTTCTCAAAATTTCAGTGGCATTAATTGATTTTACACTTACTGGTGATTCAACTTGTTTTTTAAATGCAGATGTTTGAACGGTAACCTCACCTAAAAGTTCACTATCCTCATTCATTTTGATGTTAACTACAGCTGGCTTTACATTGTCTACTTTAATTTCTTCAATGGTCACAGTTTGATATCCAACAAAAGAACAGGTGATATTATAAAATCCTGGGTCTAAATTTTCAATACGAAAATAACCCTCCATGTCTGTAGTCGCACCAGTTGTTGTTCCTTCAATAATTACGTTTGCAAAAGGTATTGCTTCATTATTAATTTCTTCTACAACCTTACCTTTTATAATTCCATTTTGAGCGTTTATATAGAAAAAATTGACAAGTAATAATATGATAAATGAGGTGATTTTATACATAATGTTTAATTTTTTAGACAAATTATTAAACAAAATTTGTTTTTTTATTTTTGTTTAATTAATTTCGATAAAGATTAAACAAAACTAGACTATTTATTTTAAAATGAAAAGTATAAAGACAAATTTTTCTATTAAGGACTTTGAAAATATTTCAGGGATTAAAGCGCATACCATAAGAATTTGGGAAAAGCGTTACACTCTTTTTTCACCTGATAGGCTAGATTCAAACTATAGAACTTATGGAGAAGATGACTTAAAGAAGCTATTAAACATTACTTTATTATACAATAATGGGTATAAGATTTCTAAGATTGCAAAATTGTCTCCTGAAGAGTTTGATTATGAGGTTCAAAAAAATATAGAAAGTTTGGGCTTTAAGACCAAAGGGATTGAGAACATGAAATTATCCATGTTTACTTTCGATCATCATTTGTTTAATCAGACTTATTATGAGTTAATAGAGGTCAGTTCTTTTGTAGACATTTTTCATTCTGTTTTTATACCGCTATTAGAAATCGTTGGATTATTATGGCAACAAGGGACAGCAAAGGTTGTTCATGAACATTTTATTTCAAATTTAATTCGACAAAAGATTTGTTTAAACATTGATAATCTAAAAGCGGTAAAAGAACCTAAAGGCTCTACAATTTACGCTTTATTTTTACCTACAAATGAAATCCACGAATTAGGATTGTTGTATGTTAATTATGAACTATTGTTGAGAGAAGAAAAAACGATTTATCTAGGACAAAGTGTTCCAGCTGAAGATTTAGAAGTCCTAACCGAAATTTATGATAAGGTGCATTATATTTCTTACTTCACTATAAATATTGAAGATATTAATTACGAAGATTATTTAATCAAATTGGGGAAAGCGTTGGATCCCAAAAATAAATTAAGCATAGTAAGTCCACATATAGAACTAAAAGAAATTACATCAGAAAAATTTCCAAATGTTGAGGTCTATAAAGGGCTATCTGATTTACTAGTTACATTATAAAAACGAATCAATGAAAAAATCGATTACCATAATAGGCGGAGGATTCTCTTCTTTAGCAGCATCTTGTTATTTGGCAAAGGCTGGATACAAAGTAACCTTGCTTGAAAAGAATGATCAAATAGGAGGAAGAGCTAGAAGATTAAGTAAAGATGGATTTACTTTTGATATAGGTCCTACTTGGTATTGGATGCCAGATGTTTTTGAACAATTTTTTGCAGATTTTGGAAAATCTCCATCCGATTATTATGAATTAGAAAAATTAAACCCCGCCTACAGAGTTTATTTTGGAAAGAATGATTTTATAGATATTCCTGATCACCCTGAAGCCATAAAAAAAGTATTTGAACGAGAAGAAGCAGGTAGTGGTAAGGTGTTAAATCAATTTCTTGAAAAAGCAGCATCTAATTATAAAATTGCGATTAATAAATTGGTGTATAAGCCTGGAGTTTCTCCCTTAGAGTTAGTTACAAAAGATACCATTACAAGACTTCCTCTTTTTTTAAAAAGCATTAGTCAGCAAATAAGGCGTCAATTTAAAAATAAAAAATTGCAGCAAATTATGGAGTTTCCAGTGCTCTTTTTGGGGGCAAAGCCAACAAATACTCCAGCTTTTTACAACTTTATGAATTTTGCAGATTTTGGTTTAGGGACCTGGCATCCTAAAAAAGGAATGTATGTCGTTATCGAGGCAATGGTTGAATTGGCAGAGAGTTTAGGTGTTAAGATTTTAACTAATCAAAATGTAGAGAAAATAGAAACAGTTTATGGTACAGCTGTAAACATTATTGTGAATGGAGAAAGACGACCTGTAGAAACTTTACTAAGTGGAGCAGATTATGCGCATACAGAATCACTGCTCGATATCAACAGTAGAAGTTATAGTTCAAAGAGTTGGGAAAAGAAAATTTTTGCTCCTTCGTCTCTTCTTTTTTATGTAGGTTTTGATAAAAAAGTAGAAAATGTAGAACACCATACCTTATTTTTTGATACGGATTTTGAACAACATGCTCAAACAATTTATGATGAACCTAGTTGGCCATCTGACCCAATGTTTTATGCTAGTTTTGCAAGTAAATCAGATGATTTTGTAGCCCCTAAAGGCAAAGAAGCAGCTACATTTTTAATTCCGATAGCTCCAGGGATAGAAGATACTCCAGAATTAAGAGAAAAGTATTTTAAAATTATTATTCAGCGGTTAGAAGAGCTTACAGGTCAGCAGTTGGAAGATAATGTTTTATTTAAGGAATCATTTTGTATCAATGATTTTATTAAAGATTATAATTCTTATAAAGGGAATGCTTATGGATTAGCGAATACGCTATTGCAAACAGCTTTTTTAAGACCTAAATTAAAAAGTAAAAAAGTAAAGAACTTGTTTTTTACCGGACAACTTACCGTACCAGGGCCAGGAGTACCACCTTCGCTAATCTCTGGTAAAGTCGTAGCAGAACAAATACAAAAACACATAAAATCATAAAGCCATGGAACAATTATTTCACGATTCTTCTTTTGCTTGTAGTAAATTAATTACAAGGACTTACAGTACTTCATTTTCTATTGCTGTTAAATTATTAGCTCCTTCTATTCGAGCCGATATTTATAATATTTACGGCTTTGTTCGTTATGCAGACGAAATAGTTGATTCTTTTCAAAACTATAATAAGGAAGTTTTATTAAACAGGTTTGAAGAAGAATATTATTTATCCTTAAAAGAAGGGATTAGTTTAAACCCAATCGTAAACGCTTTTATTAAAACAGTAAAAAAATATAACATTACTGATGATTTGGTCAGTGCTTTTTTAAAAAGCATGCGTTTAGATTTAACGAAAAGTAACTATACAACACAACAAGAATATGAAGAATATATCTACGGTTCTGCAGATGTTGTAGGGTTGATGTGCTTAAAGGTTTTTGTAGGGGGGAATGATAAGCTTTTTAATGAATTAAAAGATGCTGCAATGAGCTTAGGAACTGCTTTTCAAAAAGTGAATTTCCTGAGAGATATTAAAGATGATTATGAAGCCTTAAATCGTTCTTACTTTCCAAATGTCAATATTTCTGAATTAACGCCATCTGATAAAGCTACTATAGTAGAGGAAATAGAAAAAGATTTTGCTAAGGCTTATAAAGGGATCATTAAATTACCTGTTGAAGCAAGATTGGGAGTATATACTGCTTATATCTATTATCGAAAATTATTACACAAAATAGGGAAAGTTTCTTCAGATGAAATCTTGAACACAAGAATACGAGTTTCTAATCCTAAAAAGATGAGTTTAATAGCAAAATCGTATCTTGTTTACAAATTTAACTTGTTATAAGTAATGCAACGATTTATTTTCATTTTAGCAGTATTGAATATGCTCAATAGTTTTGCTCAAGATTCAACAATGAAAGAGTTAAGAAGTTTGTTTTATAAGGCAACATTAAAAGAATCATATATTCAAAAAGTTAATGTATATATGAGCGAAGCAGAAGAGAGAGATGCTTTTGATTCTTATCGTTCGATGTTGTTATTTATGAAAGCTAAATACGCTATTAATCCGTATACTAAACTGAGTCATTTTAAAAAAGGTAGAAAAAAAATGGAAGCCGCTGTAAAATTGTATCCTGATGACATTGAAACCCATTTTTTGCGGTTGGCCATACAAACAAAATTACCCTCATTTTTAGGATATAATGAAGCAAAAGAAACAGATAAAGCCTTTATTATCCAACATTTCAAAGAAATCACAGATAAAGATTTAAAAGCAAGAATTTTATTATTCTTTAAAGAAAATGAATTACTAAACCAACAAGAATATCAACAACTATGGTCTTAAATATTTTTATAACGATTCTTACATTTTCAATAATGGAATTTGTAGCATGGTTTACACACAAATACATAATGCATGGTTTTTTATGGGTCTTACACAAAGACCACCACAAGAAAGATCATAATTCTGTTTTTGAGCGAAATGATGCTTTCTTTCTTATTTTTGCAATACCAAGTATGTATTTATTTTATATTGGTGTCAAAGACTTTTCTCAAGTTTATTTTTGGATAGGCTTAGGGATTTTATTGTACGGAATGGCCTATTTTTTCGTCCACGATATTTTTATTCACCAACGTTTTAAATGGTTAAGAAATACAAAATCTACCTATCTTTTGGGACTAAGAAGAGGCCATAAAATACATCATAAACATCTTGGTAAAGAAGAGGGAGAATGCTTTGGGATGCTCCAAGTACCTTTTAAATATTTTAAACAAGCTAGAAAATAAATGGAGTATACATATTTATTGTTGAATTTGGGGAGTTTATCTGTTCCATTTTTGTTTTCTTTTCATCCTAAATTATTGTTCTATAAAGAGTGGAAACGCTTTTTTCCAGCGCTTTTATTCGTTGCTTTTATTTTTATTGTGTGGGATATTTATTTCACTTCAATAGGAGTATGGGGGTTTAATAAGGAGTATTTAATAGGAGTATCTATCTTTAATCTGCCGTTAGAAGAAGTTTTGTTCTTTATTTGTATTCCTTATGCCTCTATTTTTATCTATCACTGTTTTAAAATTTTTTTTAAAATCAGTTACCCAGAGTTAAATAGAAAAATTACGATAGGTTTAATTGCTTTATTAACGATGGTCTTAATTTTTAATTTTGGAAAGCTATATACTACAGTAACATTTACACTAACGATTTTATTATTGTTGTATACCTTTTGGAAAAACCCTAAATGGTTAACAGTCTTTTATCTCTCATTTATTGTTGTGTTAATTCCTTTCTTTTTAGTCAATGGAGCATTGACAGGAATGTTTTTTGAAACACCAGTAGTTTGGTATAATGATGCTGAAAACCTAGGAATTAGAATGATTAGTATTCCTGTCGAAGATAGTGTTTATGCTTTATTGATGTTATTGCCTACAGCTTTTTTATTCGAAAAAAAAGCAGCTAATTAGCTGCTTTTATAGGAAAATATTAGTTTATAAAAACTATTTTAGGTTTTCATGAGGAATTGCCTTTGTGATATTTTTGATGTTTGCTTTCATGATTGCAAAAGGAGTCATGATGTAGAGTTGTTCACCATCTAATATAAAATCAAAAGCGGTATGATTATCAAAGAAGTAATATGAAGTATTCCATAGTTCTTCTTCATCAATTGTTTTAAAATGAACTCCTGGAGCATCAGAAGTACTTACACCATGTCTAACTACCCAACTATCGTAAGTATTGTTCCAATATCTTCCAGCACTTCTGTTGTGGGTATAATTAAAATCTAAGCCATTATCCCCTGTTTCTTGTCCTTCATATTGATGTCGGAATACGCTACCTCTTTCATTGATTTCATACCCATAGTCATAAATTTCGTGAACCATTGGTAACCCAAAATGATAGACTCCTTGAAGTTGAAAGTTATTGTCGTAATGATAAATAGCATTGGTTAATCGAATTTCAGCATCTTCAAGTGTCTTCCCAAAAATAAGGTATTCACCATTTTCTTGAGGATATACCTTAGCATCGTGAATACTGCCAAAATGTCGATTTTCATTAAGTGTTTTTATTGTTGAGAATACTTCTTCGTAAGAATTTGGTGTTGGATCTAATTCAAATAATGTCGCTCTACCATCCGAACCAAATAAAAAACGAGGAGTTCCCATAATTACTTTAAGTTTATTGTCCTTTGTTTGATGAGCATTGTATATCAAATCTCCATATTCTTTTTTCCAGATGATTGTTTTATTGTGGTCTGTACACATCTCAACATTTCCTTTTACAATGTTGCTTCCTATGTGTTTATTGGATTCTACACTATTATAAGCCAAAATGAAATCCCCTTTCTCTTCATCAACAATAAATAAATGGACTCTATCTGGATGAGAAACTAATTTATTAACATACCCTGTACCATCATAAGGATCGACGAGTTTTTCGATTAGCCTAGGCTCAGAGAACCCATTCGTTTCAGGATGATAAAGCTGAATGTAAATTCCTGCTCCTGAAGCAGAATAGTTGGGGTCAACTAAGGAGATAAAAGTATAAAGATAAAGCCTTGAATTGGAAACTTCTTTGACATCTAAGAAAAATTTATCTCTTGTTTTATTCTCATTTTGAATATGTCCTATTTCATTCATCTCATGATCATAAATGATAATCATATCAATACCACATAAAACATAACCAGTTGGTGTTTTTCTTAATGAATTAATACTAGCTCCACTATGTTGCGTAGCATAACCTGTTAAGGCATTAGCATAAGTAGGTTTTGCAGCATATTTTGCCTCAAAAGCAGTTTCCTTTGTAGAGCTTTGTAAAACCTTAGAATCAGCAGCATGTACATGAACTTTAAATCCATAATTTTTTACAGTTCCAGTTTCTTTATCGATATCATCTGTTGTATAATTAGTAGCCCTTAAAAAATAATCATCAGACTTTAGAATCGCCATATTTTTAAAAGCACCTGCATGATATTGAATGGTATCTAGCTTTCTGAAAGTATAAACTTTTTTAGGATCAGCTTCAGCTTTTTCAACAGGACCGTTTGACCAATAATTATGGATAGTATAATCGTTTTGACTACTCTTCGAAAAACTATTGGTAATGGTTCCCACGACATCAATCTTATGAATAGCCAGCCAGTCTGAATCCTCTGGTCGCTTCACTTTTATAATTGTTTGTCCATCTATCAAATTTTCAATAGATTCAAATTTATGTGCGCCATGTTCTACTTCTTTTGCTCCTTCAATAACAATGTTATAACCAGAATTAAACGTTTGTCCGTTTTTTTCTAAAGTTGTTGATGCTATTTGTGTTCCATCTTCCAACACTGTTTCAATAAGAATGACGAATAACTCTCCCGATTCTTTTTTCTTTTGATTCGTTTTTATGGTCACACTTTTTATCTCTTTTCCTATAACTGATCCTCCCATAATTGCTTGACCGAATAGGTTATAGGATAAGAGCATTATGGCGATGAGAAGAAAGCCATTATTTTTATATTGTTGATACCACATGGTTTGGTTAACTTTTTATAAAACGAATATTAGTCACGTTTTCATCAGAAATTACCTGAAGAATATAGGTTCCTTGTTTTAAGTCTGAAACAGCTATACTTTTAATTGATTGCTGTTGCGTAGTTTTAATTAATTTACCTGATAAATCCACAATATTTAACGCTTTTATTGAAGTTTGATCTGTATCAATAAATAGCTCATTTTGAACAGGATTTGGATAAATAGTAAGCGTTGATAAAGCACTTTCTTTGATTGCTACACCTTGGTTGGTTATTGTAATGGTAGTGCTTCCAGTAATACCTGAACCATCGTTAGCAGTTGCAATTACATCTACTGTTCCATTCCCCACAGCGGTTAATAATCCATTGGCATCAATGTTTGCACTACCAGTACCATTCATTACGCTCCAAGTATAGGTCCCGTCAGTAGCGTTTGTTGGCAATACGCTAGCTTCCATTTGTAATGTTCCTCCAGCAGTAGTGATTGTTGTAGCTCCATTTTGCCCTTGTACAGCAATTGATGTTACCAAAACGGCATTACAGTTTAAACTAAAACTAGCTGAAGCGTCTATGTTTGTCCAGTTGTTTGTTGAATAATTTACATCATCTACTTGAATACAAGTTAAATTAGGGTTAGAACTTGCATTAAAGTTATTTCCAGTCTGATTACTGTTATTTCCATTAGCTATATTTAAATAGTGGAGATCGTTACTACTACACTGTAAAGAAACAAAACTCGTTAAGTTGGATAAATCAAGGGTATCAATAGCGTTGCTAATGCAGCCTAATACAGTTAAAGCTGTATTATTACTTAAATCTAATTTTGTCAATTGATTATAATTGCAATTTAAAATTTGCAATGCTGTATTTTGACTCAAATCAATAGAAGTTAATTGATTTCCTGCACAACTTAAAGTGGTAATATTCACAAATGCTTCGATACCAGTAAAATCAGAAATATTATTCATTGCACAGTTGATAACTCCTGTAAAAGCAGTAGCTTCTGTACATTCTATTTCAGTATTCCCATTAGTATTAATTGAAGAGTTATTGACTAAATAGTTTTTAAAATTAACATCTGGGACGTGTACTGTACAAAGATTAGCACAGTTATCACTCCAATTGGCTGTTGCATCTTTTACCCAATTGGTATTGGTAGTAGGATCAAAACCGTTATCGTGTTGTATACAAGTAAGGTTAGCGTTATCTTGTCCTCTCATAAAACTCATATTACTATTATTACCATTAGCAACATTTAAAGAGCTCAATTGATTATCGTTAGTAAAAAGTTGTGTTAATACAGTATTTGATGAGACATCTAGACTGGTTAGTTGGTTGTTTCTACAGCTAAGAATCGTTAATGCAGTATTTGAAGAAACATCAAGACTGGTTAATTGATTGCCATTGCAATACAATTCTACTATAGAAGTAAATGCTTCTATTCCAGTAAGGTTAGATATACCTTGAAAAGGAACCGTAATTGCACCAGTATAAGCATTGGCTTCACTTACTTGAATTTCTGTATCACCATTGGTGTTGATGGCTGAGTTTCCAACCAAGTATGCCTTAAAATTAGCATCTGAAATGTTTACATTTTGTGCATTTATTACTGCTCCTATTGTCATGATAGTGAACAGTGATGTTATTATTTTTTTCATAGAGAGTTAATTTATTGTTTAATGAATTGAATGGTAGAAATGCCTTGTTCTGTTTCTACTTTTAGAAAGTATACTCCTTGTTTTAAAGTCGATACCTCGATGTTTTTAATGTTTTGGTGTTGAATAGACTGAATTATCTTACCCGATAAGTCCATAAGTTGTAAGCGTGTTATCGGTAGTTGTTGGCTATCAATAAACAATAGGTCTACGACTGGATTAGGATAAACGGTAACAGCAGATAAAGTACTTTCTTTGATACCTACACCTTGGTTGGTTATTGTAATGGTAGCACTTCCTGTAACGCCAGAACCATCGTTAGCAGTTGCTATTACATCTACTGTGCCGTTTCCTATAGCTGTTAATAATCCATTGGCATCAATAGTTGCATTACCAGTACCATTCGTTACGCTCCAAGTATAAGTTCCGTCAGTAGCATTTATAGGTAGTACATTGGCAATCATTTGTAAAGTTCCTCCATTGACGTTTATTGCTGTTGCGCCCCCTTGTCCTTGTACAGTAATAGATGTTACCATTACGGAAGGGTTACAGTTATCACTCCAATTGGCGGCTAGGTCTTTTAGCCAGTAACTATTTGTAGTTGGATCAAATCCCGCATCATGTTGTATACAAGTTAATGAAGGGTTATACTGTGCATACATATCACTTATACTACCATTATTTCCGTTGGCTACATTTAAAGAGGTTAATGAATTACTACTACAAAATAGCCAAGTTAACACAGGATTTTGGCTAATATCCATTACCGTGATATTATTATCACTACACCATAGTATATCTAAATTTGAATTTTGACTAACATCTAATGCAGATAACAAATTATCTTGACATCGAAGTGTTGTTAATGCTATATTTTGAGAAACATCTAAACTAGTAATAGTATTCCCTCCACACCATAAGACTTCTATATCTGTATTTTGAGTAAGGTCTAAATTAGAAAGCGAATTATCATGACAATAAACATCAATTAAAGCAATGTTTTGAGTAATATTTAGACTATTTAAATTAGTATTAAAACAGTTCAATGTTTCTAAAGCAGTATTTTGACTAATATCTAAACTGTTGAGCGTATTATTTTGACAAAAAAGAGCTGTTATATTGACAAAAGCTTCAATTCCTGTAAGATCTGTAATATTTAGATTAGAGCAATCGATGGTTCCTGTAAAAGCACTTGCTTCACTACAATCTATTTCAGTATTTCCATTGGTGTTTATCGATGAGTTTCCAACTAAATAGGCTTTAAAATTAGCATCAGGAATATTTACATAGCAAAGTGGTGTACAAGAATTGCTATAGCTTGCTCCAGCATCTATTTGCCAATAAGTTGTTGTTGGTGTAAATCCATTATCGATTTGAACGCAAGTTAAATTGCTGTTGTTTAAGGCATCTAAAGCTAAGCTAGTAATGCTCCCCATGTTGGCATTATTTCCATTAGCAACATTCAGGTACTCTAAATTATTATTATTACAATTTAAGCTGACTAAATTTGAATTAGTTGATACATCTAAGCTGTTCAAGTTACAGTTTTGAACAGTAATAGCTGTAAGTTGTGAATTTTGAGAAAAATCTATGGTTTTAATTAATCCTGTACCCCCAATAGAAGTACTACCAGAGCAATAAAAATCTTGTAAAGCAACATTAGCTGTTAAATCTATACCAGTAAGCGTAGGCATATCTCCTAAATCTAGCGTATTAAGGTTGGTTGCACCTGAAAGATCTAATGTTGTGTAGTTATTGCTACCAGCGTATAAACTTTCTAAAGCAGTATTCGTTCCAATAATTAAATTAGAGATGTTGTTGACATTACAACTGATGGTTTCTAAATTGTTATTGGCACTTAAATCTAAACTAGTAAGTTGATTGCCTTGGATTTGTAAGGCTGTAGCATTGATGAAAGCTTCAAGACCTGTTGCATCACTAATGTTTAAACTACCCAAGTTTAATGCACCAGTATACGCACTAGCTTCAGAACACTCTAAGAAGAAATTGTTGTTGGTATTTATAGTGTTATCATTGAGTAAAGTTTGTTTTAAGATCGCATCTGGAACAGAGACTTCACATACATAGGCTTTTACATTAGCTCTTAAACTATTTCCCTCCATATAATTAACATAGGGAACACCATCGTCTACAACGATATTTTGAAAAGCCGAGTTAGCGGTTGAGAAATTTGGAGTGCCGACAGTTACCCAACTTGTCCCATCAAATTTCATAACGGTACTTTGTCCTCCTGATCCATAATCAGAGTTATTGCTATAAGCTACATAAAGAGTACCTGTATTATCGATTGTAATGGACTGATATTCTGCTTTATGAGATGAAAAACCTGCTGTTCCAACATCTACCCAACTGGTTCCATTAAATTGTCTAACAGTAGTTTTTTTCCCATTTCCCCAATCTCTATAGGCAACGTAAGGCGTACCATTATGTACAGCAATACTCTGATGATCTGCATTAGCAACTGATGCTGCTGCTGCACCAACGTTTACCCAGCTTGTGCCATTAAATGTAAAAACGGTTGTAGCATCAGAAATATAAGCATTTAAACAAGTTACATAAGGTGTATTATTATCCATTGCCAAGCTAACGCCTGTAGCACCTCTTACGCCCGAAATTACTCCAGAACCTACATTTTGCCAAGCTACACCATCAAACTTCATAACTTTTAATTGATAAGGGGCACTAGAACTAGAACCTTTATATCTAAAAGCAACATAAGGGAAACCGTTATTGTCTAATTTAATATCAGGATGCTCTCCTAATGCACCACCAGAAAACCCTGCTGAACCTACTGAGTTCCAAACGTTGTTAAAAGCATCGTATCTCATAACAGTTATCTTATTGTTGCTCCAATCTCTATAAGCAACATAAATATCTCCAGCATTAGAAATAGTCATGTCTACATCGCTAACACGTGCAGCCGAGAAACCAGGATTTCCTAAAATTTCCCAATTTGTACCATTATATTTTCTTACGGTAGCTCTAAATATAGTCCCTGATGTATTTTGTTCTGCGTAAGCGACGTACGGAACTCCATTGTGTATTTCCATACTTGGAGAAAGCGCTTGTCCATTAGAAAAAGGACCAGCTAAATCTAACCATTGCTGCGCGTTAACACTAAGGCTCGAATAATAAAAGAAAAGAGCCAAAAAAGAAATCATTGTATTTTTCATATTTTTATCTTTATTGCTGTTTTAAAAATTGAATTGCATAGTCAATAGCATTGAATTCAACGCTATAATCGGGATGAACAACATCTATTGTCTCCGGATCACCGTCTGCGCCGATATCGTATGCAACACTGATCATTAAGTATAAGTTTGATGTTGGTAGATGAATAGGAATGGACTCGCCAAAATCATTTGTTTCTTCTCCTGTTGGCAAACCAATAATTGGCATAATGTGATAGGTAGATACAGCGTCTGCTAAAAAATTGGCACTTGAAAAGGTGCTAGGACCAATGAGCAAACAACTTTTTCCTTTAAAGTAATTTTTAGGTTTTTTAGTCTTTTTTGGTGGGTAAATATCCTCTTTGAGAATAGATCCATCGGCTTGTTTACAAATCAAATTAACCGATCGTTTTCCAAAAGTTTCCATGTATGGTTTAGTCTGTAAAACCGCTTTTAATTGTGGGCTTATTTTCCAATGTCTTGTGCTAGATTGTCTATATTTTCCTCGGTGTACATAATTAATTAGGAGATCATTTAGAGAGGAATTTCCACCTGTATTATTTCTGATGTCAATGATTAGTCGATCAATGTTTTTTTGCCTTATTGTAGCAAAGGTCTCTTTTAAGAAAACCTTAAATTGTTGTAAATCTTCACAGCTGTTATAATAAATAATTCCTGTGTTGTTTTTCAAAATATCAAAAGTATAATTGTTGGTTTGTTGAGCAAACCTCGAAAAGAGTGTTGAAAGGGTTGTGTTTTGCTGACTTGTTTCTTGAGTTCCATTGTTATAGGAAATAGTATATGGAGCTTTTATCCCTTTTAAATAGAGAAAAGCAGAAAAAAATGTTTTTTCCAGAAAGCGTTTTTTAAACGTATAATTTCCTCCATAACATTCCATTGCTTCTTTAACTAAAGTAGAAGCATCGTATCCATTAATTTTTGTAACAATTTGATCCTTTTCTGTATGAAGTTGGTAGGATTGATCAATAGTAAAAAGTTCACCTAAAAACTGCGGGGAAGTATTTTGTGTTTCATTAATGATATTCCACCATTCTATAGAGGTATGGGCATCATTTAGTGGGGCTACAGCCTGCATGGCATAGATTACAAAATTTCCCAAGTCTATCTCTTTTCCATGGGTTTCTATTTTCTGTTTGATGTGGGCTATTTTCTGAAGATAATCAGTTTCTTTTATATGCAAAAAAGGATTAAAGTGTGTGGTTTTTAGATGTTGGTGAATAACGTCAATTTCATCAAGGGCATTTTCAACAGTTATTGAGTTGGATGTTTGTGCATTTATAGCAATAAAAAATAATTGAATAAACAACAATGCTGTAAGAATTCTTTTTGCTAACATGGGCTAAAATTTATAACGTTAGCAATGATAAAGTATAATAATTACAAGATTACAAATGCATTTGTGAATGACATTTTGAGTTTATGAGTTGTAAATTATAGAGCTAATATTTGTTTTTGAAAGGAATAAATAATTTGATTTTAGTTCCTGTTGGATTTTCTAAATCAAAGACCTCAAACCCTATTTCTTTACCATACGAACGGCTTAAAATATTTAACCTTTTTTTAATGGCTTCTAGTGCAAAGGATTCATGTTTATTACCTTGTCTTTCTTGAATTTTTTGAGCAGCTTTTCTTCCAATTCCATTATCAATAATAGTACATACTAATTGATGGGTTAATTCGAAATGAATGGATAACTTTTTATCACCAGATTTATGTAATAGTCCATGTTTTAGCGCATTTTCTATAAAAGGTTGTACAATTAGAGAAGGGACTAGGATGCTTTTTTCTCCATTATAAGTAATGGTATAGCTAAAGCTATCTTCAAACCTTAGCTTCTCTAGTTGAAGATAAATATCAATGAATTTTAATTCAGAAGTTATAGGAATAAAGTCTTTATTAGAATAATTGAGCGTATTTCTTACTAATTCGGAAAATAAAACAATGTAATCATATGATGCGTCTGTTTCTTCCCTTAAAATTAAATCTTGTATAGAGTTTAGAGCATTAAAGATAAAGTGAGGATTCATTTGAGACCTAAGTGCCTTTAATTCCGAATCTAATAAATTGGTTTTTAAGGTTTGTTTCTCAATTAACTCATTATTTTTTTTTCTAATGTTTTTAATTCTAATTCTAAAAATGAAAAAGGAAGTGATGAAAATGAATAAGATAAGCGTTATATAAAACCACCATTTTTGCCAGTAAGGTGGAGAAATGGTGAAAGAGTAGGTAGATAGAGCACTTTTTTTGTCTCCATATTGAGCGAAGACTTCGAACGTATATTTTCCAGGAGGTAAAGACTTATATTCAATTTTTTGATATTGCGTATAAAGTGTATTCCACTTTTCTTCAAAGCCTTTAATTCTATACTTAGTTAGCGCTCTACGATTATATTTAATATTTTTTATTGAGGTATAAAAAGCAAAATGATTCTGTTGATAATCAAAAAATTGAGTTTTGAATTGGTTTATTTTTGTTTCGTAAAGGGTGATAGAGTCAATAAAAATACGAAGATTATTTTCTGATTCTTCAAGACTTTCGATAGGAGTAGATAGTATCCTTGTTTTATCTGTTAAGATCCAAAGTTTATCATCGCTTAACTCAAAATCATTAATAATCCCTATAATTCCTTCTGCAATACCAAAAGTTTTAATCGTTTTAGTAGGTAAATCAATTGTTTGGATATAGGTCCCATCTGTTAAGAAGAGGAGGTTGTTTTTTATAATTATTTTTGAAATGTTATTGCTAATCAAACCATTTTTTGTGCTGTATTGTAGAACAGGGATATGGTCTTTATAACCTATAATTCCATTTGCTTTTGTAGCACACCATAATATACCATCGTGATATATTATATCATTACAGAATAGACTTTTTTCCTGAAATAAGATTTCTTGTTTGGAAATGTTTTTATACAAATCGATTTTGAAGAGAGAAGAGGTTGTAGCTACGTAAATATGATTATTCAATGTGTCTGAACAACAAGAAAGACATCGATCATCGAGCTTTTTGTAAAAGAAATAGTTGGAAGAACATTTGGGGTAATTTTCCCAGTTGTAAAGGGAATTCGGTTGAAATTCACCTTTTATTACTAAACCTTCGCTTGTTGCAAAGAGTAGGGCACTTCCGTTAAGTTGACAAACATCTTTTACATATCTTAATGTGAGGCAATCGTCTGATTTTCTTTTTTTCTCATAATATAATTCATGAAAATTGCTACTAATCCCAACATTGTTGTTAGGCATACAAAACACTTTTTCAAAACTATAATTAACAGATTGATCCAGGATAGATACGGAGTCTTTATAGTGATAGACTCCAATTTTTAATTTACTAAAAAAAACATTGTTCTTCTGATCAACAGCAATATTTTTTATTTTTTGTGAAGAGACATCTTTTACATTTACTTTAACATTGTAATTAGGAATTACAATTATTCCTTGTCCAAAAGTACCTAAGTAGATGCAGTTAGGGCTTTGATGTATTGCTGAGATAAAAGTATGTTGAAAGATGTGTTCTTTCTCATAGATCGTATCATTATAAATATCTAAAACCTTAATTCCTTGCTTGTTATCTAAAACCCATACCCCTTTATTATTGATTTGAAAATACCGATCTGTAAGTGTGGGAATTATATTGTTAAATAAGGCTTTATTATTAAAAAATTCATATTCTTGTGTATTTTTATTCACAAATATTTTATCCCCTTCTAAACAAAAAAGCTGAATATTTTCCTTTACTTTTTTTGCTTCCGAAACCGCTCCATTTTTGATAAAAAAGATGGAGTCACTATTTCTGTATTGAAAGATAAGCTCATTATTGCAAAGTTTTGTTAATACTGAATGATGATTGCCACGATCATTAGACTTTTTAATTAAAGTAATAGAATCCGAGGTAACTTTATAACAATCTTTAGATGAAAGAATTAAGTGGTCTTGGTTATCAAATTCCATAAAAGTATTTAAAGAAATTGACTCCTTTGGTAACTGTGCATAAAGAACCATTTGTTTATCTTTAACCAAATAAACTTGTCCGTTTAAATTAGAACAAAAAATAGTACCTTTTTTATTTTCCCTTAAATTAAAAAGAGAAGTTTTAATTTGTCCTTTAGGTGGATTTATATAGGTAAAACTATTGTTTTCATATTTAAATAACCCAATGTCTGTCGTTATATAAACTTGTTCGGTTTTCGTTTCTAAAATTGAATAAATTTCAGCATTAGCAAGCTCCTCTTCGCCAATGGTAAAATAAGAGGGATTTTGGCTATACCCCATATTGTAGATGATTACAAAACAAGAGGTGAGCAAGAAAAGATATTTATTGATACAATTCATCGCTATAATTTTATGTAACAATAGCTTCAAAGCCTTCGATTCTACCCCTAGCTAACTTTGCTTTGATATCATCCTCTAATGTGATGGTAAGATCACTTTTATTAAGTGTTTTGATGTGAGTTAAATTGATCATCCATGCTCTGTGCGTACGAAAGAAGTTAGATTCTTCAGGAAGAACAGATTCGAAATACTTTAAGTTTTTACTAATTGTTATTTCTTTGTTCTTTTTTAAATAAACTTTACTGTATGAACCGTCAGCTTCAATAGCAATAATATCTGAAAGGTTTAAAACTCTTCTATTCCCGAGTTCAGGAATGACTATTTTGTTGATTTTTTTTTCTTTTATCGATTTTAAAAGTATTTCATAATCAACAGTTTGTTTTTTTAAATGCTGTTGTGCTGCTACTCTTTGTATGGCTGTTTTTAAACGGTTTCTATCAATAGGTTTGACTAAGTAATCAATAGCATTAACCTCGAATGCTTTGACTGCATATTGATCAAAAGCTGTTACAAAAATGATGTCAAAAGTAATGGATTCGAAAAAGTTAACAATTTCATAACCAGCATAGTTTGGCATCTGAACATCTAGAAAAACAAGTTGTGGATTTAATGCCTTAATATTTTCTACTCCTTCTTCGAGGTTTGAACAGGTCTTGATAATGTCTACCTCTGGATGAAGCCGTTGAATGAGATTGGCTAAAACATTTCTAGCATGTTTTTCATCATCCACTATTATTGCTGTTATTGGTTCCATTGCGTGATTTTTATTTCAGAGCTTTTAACGTCAAATTGTAATTGCTAACAAAAGTAAAGCAAACTTCTTGTTGAAAAACAAACTATTTTACCAATTGCCAATTTAGTTTGTGAATTATTTTTGATGGTTTGTTGAAAATAATTTTTAGCTTTGTCTAAAAATTAAAAATAGACAAGACTAAAATGAGGGTTTCATTAGCTTTAATTACGTTATTTTTTGTAGTCAATAGTATTGGTCAAGCTACTATTACAGGAAAAATATTAGATGAGTATGACCAAGGGGTGAGTTTTGCCAATATTTTTGATAGTATCTCTAAAGGAGGTACTTCGGCAGACGTTCATGGAAGTTTTAGCTATAAGAGTAGTGCTGAAACTGTTGTTTTAATGGTGTCGGCTATTGGTTATCAGACTAAACCTGTAAGATTAAGTGTTACAGAAGATACATCAATAGTCATTACTTTACAAGAAATCGAAGCGCTTGATGAGGTTGTTGTTAGTGGAACATTGACCCCTATTTCAAAAAGAGAGAGTCCGATATCAATAGAGGTTTATTCTTCAAAATTTATAGAAAAAATACCAGTTTCTGGATTATTTGAAGCGACTCAAAATATTAATGGTGTACGCCCTCAAATTAATTGTGCTGTGTGTAATACTGGAGATATTCATATCAATGGAATGGAAGGTCCATATACTATGATAACGATTGATGGGATGCCATTAGTAGGTGGTTTATCGTCTGTATATGGATTACAAGGAATCCCCACAAGTTTAATCCAACAAATGGAGGTTGTAAAAGGTCCAGCTTCGACATTGTATGGTTCTCAAGCAGTCGCAGGGTTGATTAATGTGATTACCAAAAATCCAGATGAATCTCCAGATTTTTCATGGGGAACAAACATTTCCAGTTGGAGAGAATTACAAACAGATTTTAGCTTTAAATATAAGTTGGGAAAGACTGTTTCAAATTTTGGAGCAGATTATTTTAATTATACTTTACCAATAGATAACAATGGAGATAATTTTACAGATTTAACACAAAAGCACAGGATTTCATTGTTTAATAAAATTGATTTTTACCGAAAAAAAGATCGAGAAGCTTCAATACTTGCTCGTTACCTTTATGAAGATCGATGGGGAGGAGAAATGCATTGGAATCCAAATTTTAGAGGAGGTGATAGTATCTATGGAGAATCAATTTATACCAATCGTTTCGAGGTTGTAGGGAAATACCAATTACCTATAAAAGCGCATGTTATTTTCAGTGGATCTTATAGTAATCACACCCAAAACTCTTTTTATGGAAATACTTCATATAATGCTTTACAGCAGATTGCCTATGGACAGTTAGTGTGGGATAAAAATTGGAATTTAAAAAATACATTTGTTACAGGGCTAGTTACTCGATATGAGTATTACGACGACAATACTTTTGCAACACAATCAACAGATTCTATTAACCCTGTTAATGCTCCTAACAACGATCTTTACCCAGGTTTCTTTTTTCAAAATACAACAGAGGCTAGTGAAAAGTTAAAGGTATTAAGTGGAGTAAGGTTTGACTATCATAAAAAACATCGATTAATCTTTACGCCAAGGTTAAACTTTAAATATACACCAACCCCTAAATTAACAGCACGTTTAGGTTATGGAAATGGATTTAGAGTCGTGAATGTTTTTACAGAAGATCACGCTGCATTAACAGGGGCTAGAACAGTAGAATTTACCAATAATCTTAATCCAGAAAGATCACACAATGGTAATTTTAATTTAGAGAAAAAAATCACGACAAAATGGTCTTATATCACATTGGATGCATCAGCTTTCTATACTTATTTTTCAAATAAAATAATTCCCGATTATGATACTGATCCTAATAAGATCATTTATGATAACCTCAAAGGAAATGCTGTCTCAAAAGGAATAGCCTTAAACGCTCGTTTACTTTTTGAAATTCCACTAACGGTTAATGTTGGAGCGACCATTATGGATGTATATACCAATGAAATTGATGATGCAGGTAATACAGTAAAATCCCCGCAATTATTGACAGAAAATATTACAGGAACTTGGGCCATATCCTATAAGTTTGCTAAACCAAATTTATCGATAGATTATACTGGGAATTTATATGGACCGATGCATTTACCTGTTTTTGAAAATGACTTTAGAGCAGATAAATCACCATTTTTTAGTATTCAGAACATTAAGTTGACCAAAAGTTTTAATAAGGGTTGGAAAGTTGCTTTAGGAGTTCAAAACTTGTTAAACTTTACTCCGCCTGCTTATTCAATAATGAGAGCATTTGATCCTTTTGATAAAAATGTGGGGGTAAATAATCCTAATAATTATACTTTTGATGCAGCCTATGTATATACCTCTTTTCAAGGAATTACAGGTTTTGCAAGTTTACGATACGAGTTTACAAAAAAATGAAAAGAATAAGAATCATCATTTTTATAGTTATGAGTGGCTATGTTTCTTCCATTGTTGCTCAAGATCAAATTCAGTGGGTCGTTTTTGAGGATTTAAATGATTCGTTGAGAGCCAATCCTAAAAAAGTAATGATTAAAATAGAAACCAGCTGGTGTGGGTATTGTAAATTGATGGAGAAAAAAGTCTTTAACCATAAAACAACCTATAAAAGACTGAACGATGATTACTATTTTGTTCGTTTGGATGCCGAAGCAACTCAACCAATAGTATTTAGAAATAAGCAATTTCAACCAGCATCTAAAAAAAGAGGAAAGCATCAGTTGGCAATAGCATTAAATGGTCCTGAAAATCCAATTTCTTTTCCTGCTATTGTGGTTTTAAACGCTAATTTAGAGCTAGAAAAAAGGCTCAATGGATATTTAAAAAGGAGACATTTTTTATTGTGGCTTGCAGCTTGATCGAGTTGATGATTAAGATAATTCCCTTTATCGACTAAAATAATCAAGCTATTTGCTATAACTTTTATTACATTTGTTGACTTAGTCAATTTTTGAGGCTTAAAAGCTGTCAGTTTCTTAGTTGAATAAAGACAAAATTTTAAGTTAAAAAAATAGAAAATAGCGGTATATGAACAATTATTTAGTAATAATGGCAGGAGGTATTGGCAGTCGTTTTTGGCCAATGAGTAAATCCAATTTTCCTAAACAATTCCACGATGTCTTGGGGGTAGGAAAAACATTATTACAAATGACAGTAGAACGATTTGAAAACATCTGTGCTATTGAAAATGTTTATATTGTCACAAATGAGGATTATCTAGACTTGGTAAAAGAACAATTACCAGCATTAAAAGAAGAACAAATACTACTAGAGCCAAGCAGAAAAAACACGGCACCTTGTATTGCTTATGCTTCTTATAAAATCTATGCTAAAAATCCGGAAGCAAACATTGTTGTAGCTCCTTCTGATCACCTTATTTTAAAGCAGGAAGAGTTTGAACGTTCAATTAATTTGGCGTTGGAACAATCCAAACAAGATGATTTATTAATCACATTAGGAATTAAGCCAAGTAGACCTGATACAGGTTATGGTTACATTCAGTTTTGTGAAGCAGAAAAGAGTATCTCATCAGAAATTAAAAAAGTAAAAACCTTTACGGAGAAGCCCAAATTAGATATGGCTAAACAGTTTCTCGAAAGTGGAGATTTTTATTGGAACTCTGGGATGTTTATTTGGTCTGCTAAGAGTATTATAAAAGCTTTTGAAACTCATTTAAACGATATACATGTATTGTTTAATAATGGTTTAGCTTTATTTAATACTCAAGAGGAACAAGCGTTTATAGAGGATGTTTATCCACAATGCAAGAGTATTTCGATTGATTTTGGTATCATGGAAAAAGCTAATAATGTATTAGTTCTTTTAGCAGATTTGGGCTGGAGTGACCTAGGAACCTGGGGATCTTTATATGAACATATTGATCTTGATGAACGAAAAAATGCAGTTGTAGGAGAAAAAGTCTTAACATACGATTGTAAAGATAATATCATTATGATGCCTGATGACAAACTGGTTGTTATAGAAGGGTTGATGGATTATATTGTGGTGGAAAGTGAGCAGACATTGCTAATTTGTAAGAAACGCAATGAACAAAAAATAAAACAGTTTGTAAACGATATTAAAGCCAATAAGAATATTGGGAATGAATTTATTTAATAGAATTTTGAACTGTGAACTTTAAGAAAATTTTAAAAAGAATAGGGGTCTCTCTATTCATTCTTGCTGTATTGGGAGTTATTACCGCTTTCTTTTATAGTAGTTACTTAAAAAATAGAGCTTTACCTGACTATAATTTATCGGTAGAATTGGCATTAACAGATTCTGTTGAGGTGTATCGAGACCGTTTTGCTGTACCACACGTTTATGCTAAAAATGAGTTGGATTTATATAAGTCTGTAGGTTATTTAACTGCTCAGGATCGATTATGGCAAATGGATTTATTGAGAAGAGTTACACAGGGAAGGGTTTCTGAGGTTGTTGGTGAAAAAGCGATTAAATTTGATGTACTCATGCGTTCGCTTCAGTTGGATAAAAAGTCAGCTGAAATTATTGAAAATTCTAGCGACTCTCTACTTCAGATCTTACAGGCTTATGCAGATGGGGTGAACCTTTATATACAAGATAATAAAGGAAACCTTCCACAAGAATTTGCTATTCTAGGCTATGAACCAGAAGAGTGGAAGATGAACCACTCTGTGAATTTGATTGGCTATATTGCTTGGGATTTGACTCCTAATTATAAAGCCGAAATCATATTAGAGCGAATCAAAAGAAAATTAGGGACTGATTTAGCCCATGAATTTTTACCAGAAGCGAATACCAATGCTGTGGTTTTTCCAGAGTTTAAGTATCAAGAAACTACAGCTTTATCTTGGTACAACGTATTGGAGGATTATTCCAATATTATAGATGAGCTAGGTTTAACTGTTTTTTCAGCAAGTAATAATTGGGCTGTATCTGCTCAAAAAAGTCAAACAGGTCAGGCAATGTTGGCTAATGATATGCACTTAAAGTTTGGCTTACCAGGCATTTGGTATCAAATTCATGAAGTGGTTGAAAATGAACTGAATGTTACTGGAGTCCTTTTACCTGGGCAACCTTTTGTAATATCTGGTCATAATGATAGTATAGCTTGGGGGCTAACGAACCTTAGGGTAGACAACATCGATTTTTATGAAGAAAAAGTTAGTTCTACAGATACTACAAAGTATGAATTCAATAAAGATTTAATTCCTCTTACTTTTCAAGAAGAAGTGATTAAATATAAAGGGAAAGAAAAGGTTGTTAATGTAAGGTATACACACCGTGGTCCAATTATCTCTGACTGGACAGACTTAGGAAATGAAAAAGCAATCTCTATGAAATGGGTTGGTTCTCATTTATACAGTAGCGAGGTTAAAGGAATCTGGCAATTAAATCATGCGAATAATTGGGATGATTTTTCAAATGCATTGAAGGAATTTGGAGCGGTGAGTCAGAATGTTAATTATGCTGATACCAAAGGAAATATTGGAATTAAAACTTGCGGAGGTGTTCCGATTAGAAAAAAGGGAAAAGGAAGTTTTGTTGCCCCTGGATGGGTAGGTGACTATGATTGGAAAGGCTATGTGCCGTTCGATTCTTTGCCTGTTTCATATAATCCTAAAACTAATTTTGTAGCTTCTGCCAATAATAAAACGGTAGATGATGCTTATCCATACTATATTAACCGTTGGTTTTGTACACCCTATAGAATGGAGCGTATTAGTGATTTTTTAATGGAAAAGGAAAAAGTTTCCATAACTGATTTTAAAGACTTACAAAATGATTATCAATCTACTTTTGCTGAAAAATTTATTCCAAAAATCATTGCTGCTTTATCCCAAAAAGACCTTTCAGCATTTGAATTGGAAGTTTTAGGCCTTTTAAAAACATGGGATTATAATTTGGTATCTGATAGCCCCGAAGCTTTGGTTTTTGAAAACTTTTGTATGGCATTTTTAAAAACGGTTATCCAAGATGAGCTAGGAGAAGATTTATATGTTCAGTTTTCATCAAATGGTGCGATTACACCTATTATGGTTCATAAGCTTTCTAATAATCATACACTCGCTCTTTTTGATGATATTCATACAACACCAAAAGAATCATTTGATGATTGTGTACTTCATGCTTATCAAAAGGCTTTAGAATCGATTAAAAGTGCCTATGGCGAAAATGTAGCACAATGGAAATGGGGAAATCAACATCAGCTTACTATTCAACACCCATTAGGGAAAGTAAAGGCGTTAGATTTGATCTTTAATTATAATTCTAAAACAGTTCCTGTTGGAGGAAGTTTTCATACTGTATCTCCTTATTTTTATAGTTATAACGAAAATGGGGTAGTTAAGAATGGGGCATCACACCGACAAGTATATACAGCAGGAGATTGGGACAATTCCTTTTCTATTTTACCAACCGGAAATGTTGGTTTAAGTGAGAGTATTCACTATTTGGATCAGTTTAACTTATACATTGAAGGGAAGTACCATCCTGACTATTTTTCTAAGGAAAAAATAGTTGCTAATACCGCTTACAAAACAGTTTTTAAATAAAAATCATTAAAGTTAAACCTTAAAAAAATGATTTTTGTCATTTTAAGTGATTGTAGAGCAACAAGTTAATTAAAAAATCGTATTTATTTTTAACTTTGGTCTAGGTGTTTTGTGGCCTAATTATGAATAACATTCGAATAATATTGATCATATTGACTTTGTTTGTTACGCATTTAATGCGTGGTCAAGAAGTGATTATTTTGGAAGGAAAATACCAAAGTAGGAATATTTTCGTTGCCAATAGTCCCACAGCAAACGGGATAGGGTTTTGTTCTTTTGAAGTTCGGGTTAATGACAATTTGGTTACAGATGAGGTGAACACAAGAGCTTATGAAGTTGATTTATCGGTTTTTAACTTGGAAATTAATGATCCTGTAACGATAGAAATTAAGCATAAAAAAGGCTGCGTTCCTAAGGTCCTAAACCCTCAGGCTCTTCAAGCTAAACCAACATTTAATTCTAAGAGCATTGCCATCTCTGAAGAAGGAATATTAACCTGGGAAACAACAGATGAACATGGCGTTTTACCTTATTATATACAACAATATAAATGGAATAAATGGGTAGATGTAGGAGAAGTAAAGGGAACAGGTGAGGCTAAATTGAATACTTATACCTATCAGGTCGATTTTGTATATGGTGAAAATAAGTTTAGAGTGGTGCAAAAAATCGATGAACAACGCTTTAGAAAAACCAAAACAGTAACGATTGTATCGGATAGCCCCAAACTTAATTTTGTCTACAATAAAAAAAATAAAAAGGTCATTTTCTCTAATACTACAGCATACGAAATTCACGATAAATTTGGACAATTAGTAATGAGAGGGTACAACTCTCAAGCCGATGTAACGCACCTTACTAAAGATGATTATTATATCAGTTTTGATAATGTCACTGAGGTACTGGCTAAGCGATAGAAATGTTCAAACCAATTTTATTATTTCTATTTTTTGGGAGTTTGTTTTCCTGTAAGAATGAAGACCAACGAAAAATGTCTAGAGAAGTTATATTTATTGACGGCTCTGATAACACAATTGATACATCTTCAGGAGCAACAGCATTAGGAAGCCTTGACAACCTAAAAACAAAAGATAATAATGAGCACTAAAAAAATAATCTGGATTCATTTCTTAAGTTTTATGATCTTAAGTACTGTTTTATTTTTTTCTGCTGAGAAAATTTTGACTACTTATCTACCAGATGAACATAACGTTATCCTATGGATGGGCTTGATCATTTATGGTACGCTATTTCTCTTTTTATTAACCCTTTTATCTTTGGGAAGTATTTTGATTTATAGAAAAATAAAGAACAGATTAAACCAACCGTAACCTTTTAAATACGATCAAAGAATTATATCAAATCTAGTAAATATGCCCTGTTTTCCTTTACCGTTTTAAATTCAGGCGTTTTACTTAAAGCATTATACCTGATTTTCCCTCTAGTTTTTAAGAAGATTTTCCAGTAGTTCCAGCTAAAGATGGCTGAAATAGGTAGGGTTGCTAAATACAAAACCCAAATATAATCGTCAGTTAACCAAGCAACAATAACGGTTTGAAAGGTCCAAAAAAGCTTAAAAAAGAGCACGCCAAAGGCCATTTTAAATGACCCATGAAATGTTTTGTCTTTAATTTTTGAATTGACAAACCAAACAGGAATTTTATAGGGAATGTAATTGTTTAACATTCCATAAATGTGGAAAGGAAGTCCAATAATTAAACCCAATACAGCTAAAAAGATCCCTCCAAAACTGTATTTTTCTTGATTAAATAACCAATATTTTAATCCTTTTTCTTTTGTATAATCGATTACAGATTTTGCTTTTTGGTTGAGTTGTTCTGCAACAGAAGAATCTTTTTCTATTGTATCTTCTATCTTGGCAATAAACTGCTTTTGAGCTTTAAACTTAGAGTATAGGGTGTCTCCCGATTCATTGGCTGCATGATTAATCTGTTCAGGAAATAAGAATAACATTTCATGAATTGCTTCGTAGTAGTCCATTTTACGAACATCTAGCATTTCTTTGCTCATTCCTTTTCGAACTTCAGCCATGATGGTATCAATGGCTTTGTTTTCATTTTCAGCACGCAGGTCGTTATAATCGTTTAATCGAATAGGTTCTCCAAAATTGATTAAAAACTCAGATTGAAAACCATCATAAACACTATAATTTAGTCCTACAGGAATGATGTGAATGTCTAATTCGTTATTGTATTTATCATCAGCACCATAACCGATTCTTACTAACCCCTTTTTTAAGGGACGTAACGATTTTTGACCATTATGGTTTCCTTCTGGATAGATGATAATGATGTTATTCTTTTTCAGTAAGTCATAACATTCATTGAATGTTGGTTGGTTTCTTTCTACTGTATTTCCTCCATCACGTTGACGATAAATAGGCAACATGTAGATGCTACGAAATAACCAATTTAAAAATGGTTTTTGGAAAATATCGGCACGTGTTAGATAGTACGTATTATGCTTTCCAGAAACAGTTGTTAGAATTGGATCTAAGAACGCGTTTTGATGATTGGTTGCAAACAAAATAGGTTTTTCACCATAGGGTACAGTTTCTATTTTATGGGCTTCATGCTTTCTATAAAAAGTATTAATACCTATTTTAACAAATAAGTAACCATAAATATATGTTCCCGTCCAATTTTTAAACCTCCCTATCATAATCGAAAACTTATCTTAATTCTGCATTTAATTGATCAATGATTGATGCTTGTATTTTGTGCATAACCTTGTCGATTTCCTTATCTTTTAAGGTTTTATTTTCGTCTTGTAATTTAAAACGAACAGCATAAGATTTTTTCCCTTTTTCCATGTTTTTCCCCTTGTAAACATCAAATAGAGAAACCTCTTTTAATAACTTACGATCACATTTTTTAGCTATTGTTTCAATTTCTTCAAAAGTAATATTATCGTCTAATAATAAAGACAAGTCTCTTTTAACTGCTGGGAATTTAGTCAGTTCTTTAAACTTAACCTTATTCATTACAATTAAGCTTAAAACAACATCCCAATTAATTAAGGCCACAAATACATCGTTTCTTAACCCAAAATGGCTTTTAATGTCTTTTCTAATCCAACCAATATCAGCTACTTTTTTCTTCGCAATTTTATAGGTTAAACCATCTTCTAATAAAGGGTTATCTGTAGCAGTAGTGTTGCCATTCTTAAAAATACCTAAGCGGTTTAATAACCCTTCGGTTATCCCTTTAATATTGTAGAAACTTACTTTCTCATTATTTCCATTCCAAACCTCTTCCTGAACGTTTCCACTAATAATAATTGATAAATGCTGCTCTTCGTTAAATCCACTTTCAAACTTTTGATATACCTTACCAAATTCAAAGAGTTTTACATTCTCAGAACCGTGATTTTGGTTTAAACGAACAGCTTCTAGACCGTTAAATAAAAGTGTTTGGCGCATGACATCCAATTCAGAACTTAACGGATTAAGCATTTTAACAGAAAACTCTTCTTTAATGTTGTCACTTTTAGCTACAGCAACATAATCGGATTTTGTTAAAGAATTGGACATGGCTTCAAAATAACCAACACTTGATAACCAATCAGAAATGTAGTTTTGGTGCTTTTCTTTATCTAATTGTGGTCGGTAGGATAATGAAGTATTTAGTTTTTCAGGAATAGGAACATTGTTAAACCCATAAATTCTTAAGACTTCCTCAGCAATATCAGCTTCACGTTGTACATCTACTCTGTAGGCTGGTACTTCTAAATCTAAAGTTGCCCCATTTGAAGCCATAACTTTAATCTCTAAATACGATAAAATAGCCTCAATCTCATTTTCCTTAAAATCAACGCCACATAACGTTGAAATTCGATCTTTATTTACGGAGAATTTAAAATTTTCAATTGGGTTAGGGTAGATGTCTGTAATTTCAGAAGCAATAGTACCTCCAGCAATTTCTTGAATCAATAAAGCTGCTCTTTTTAACGCTTCAACAGTAAGATTAGGATCGATTCCTCTTTCAAAACGGAAAGAAGCATCTGTATTTAAACCATGTCTTTTTGCTGTTTTTCGAACACTTACAGGGTTAAAGTAGGCACTTTCTAAAAACACATTCGTTGTTTCTTCTGTAATACCAGATTTTAGTCCACCAAAAACACCTGCAATACACATCCCCTCTTTAGCGTTATTGATCATTAAATCATCTTGGTGTAGGGCACGTTCGTTTTCATCTAATGTTGTAAATTGAGTATCAGCAGCTAATGTTTTTACCACAACTTTTTTTCCTTCAATTTTATCTGCGTCGAAAGCGTGTAATGGTTGCCCATATTCATGTAAAACAAAGTTGGTGATGTCTACAACATTATTAATAGGAGCCAAGTCAATAGCTTTTAAACGGTTTTGCAACCACTCTGGAGATTCTTCTATTTTAACACCACTAATCGAAACACCACAATAACGTGGACAAGCTTCAGTATTTTCAACTTGAACTTCGATGGGTAAATTGTTGTTTTGAATTTTGAAATTAGAAACATCAGGCCAATTCAATTCAGTATCTTTTGTTGCAATACCTTTAAATTTAAAAGCGGCTAATATGTCTCTTGCAACTCCAATATGCCCCATTGCATCAGCCCTGTTGGGTGTTAAACCAATCTCTATTTGCGTATCTTTTTCAATTTTAAAATATTCTGGAGCTGGAGTTCCAGGCACAGCATCATTGTCTAACACCATAATCCCTTCGTGTGCTCCTCCAAAACCTATTTCGTCTGGCCCACAAATCATCCCCAGCGATTCTACTCCTCTAATCTTTGATTTTTTAATTTTAAAAGCTTCCCCTTCTGCTGTATATAAAGTTGTTCCAGGTACTGCAACAACAACCTTTTGTCCTACAGCTACATTGGGTGCTCCACAAACAATTTGTTGTGGTTCTCCCCCTACATTTACTGTGGTTACATTTAAACGATCAGCTCCTGGATGCTTTTCTTTGGTTAATACTTCACCAATAACTAAGCCCTCAAGCCCTCCTTTTATACTAACATGGTCAGCTGTTTTTTCGACTTCCAGCCCTGTATCTGTTAGGATTTCAGCAACAGTAACAGCATCTAAATCTGTAGAAATATATTGTTTAAGCCAATTGAATGAAACTTTCATATTCTTATTTTAAAAAAATCGTAGCTGCAAAAATAGTTTTTTATCTTGACTATTACCAATGAAGTTGTTTAAAGTCCCTTTTTAATCAAGCATCCTTTTCGTTTACATAGTATAATGGACAATTGTTCTTAATTTGAACTAGAACAGTTTTGAAGAAAAATAAAGAATTTCATTAAATTAACAAATGAAGCTCTTTAGAATGATTCTAAAATCGCTATTTTTGTAAAGCGTAAATTTAAAAATTAAAGAAATAGAATATGTATCCACCAGAATTAGTAGCCCCAATGAAAGCAGAGTTAGTAAACTCTGGATATGAAGATGTAACAACAACCGATACTGTTGATCAGTATTTAAATGGAGAAGGAACTACTTTTGTAGTGATTAACTCTGTTTGTGGTTGTGCAGCATCAAATGCACGTCCTGCAGCTAAAATGGCTAAAGAAAATGCTAAAACACCAGATAACTTTATTACAGTATTTGCTGGTGTTGATGGTGAGGCTGTAAACCAAGTAAGAAAGTACTGTTTACCTTATCCTCCATCGTCGCCAAGTATGGCCTTATTTAAAGACGGTCAATTAGTTCATTTTGTTGAAAGACATCATATTGAAGGGGTTTCTGCAGAAATGATTGCGGAAAATATCACCGCTGCTTTTGATGAATTTTGTTAATTAAAGCACTAAAATAAAAAAGCCAATCTTCAATAAGATTGGCTTTTTTTATGCTTTTAATTTTATAAACTTCCAAAGGTTAAACCTACAGTAAAAGGTGTAAGCGTTGGTGCCTTATTATCTTCAAATAATGAAGTAAATGAGTAACGGCCAAATAACCCAATATCTCCAAAAGAGACTCTTGCAACAGCATCCAGCTTAAAAGGATTAACATTGTAATCATCCCTTACTTTATTTTTATACTTGGTTCCATCAACAGCATATTTAGATTTTGTTAATGCACCAATATTATAACCAGCAATAGCTCCTACTTGTACATTTACCACTTTTTTATCTAAGTTTCCTAATCTAAATCCTAATAGTACGGGCACCTGTAAGTAGGTTGTTCTTAATTTATACTTATCGTAGGTTACAGAACTGTCTACCACAAACAGTACGGTGTCGTTTTGAGTAGAAAGCATTTGTTGTTTATCTTTAAAGTGGTATTTATTCCAATCTAATCCAATTCCTGGCGAAAAATAAACACGTTTATTAAATAAATCTAGCCCTCTAAGCATAAAGTCAAATCCTAGAGATTTTGAACGGCTATAATCCAATTCCATAGCTTGATATGGAGAGGGTAACCCAATTTGATTATTGTGTAAATAACCATTTGCTCCAATGTGGAAAGTTCCAACCATTGCCCACTCATCATCTTCTTCCTCGTCTGCTTTATCGATATCTAAAGAGTCTAAAAAGTCTTCTTCATTATCTGAAATGATGATGATTTTGGTTTTTCCCAACATGATTTTTGAAGTATCAGCAGGCTGAGGTGAATTTGTTGTATCTGTTTGAGCCAAGAATGAAATGAGTATAAAACTCATAATGGCCGTTAAAAAGTATTTAGTTTTCATATCGTTTGTTTTAAAAAATTGTTCAGTTTTTCTCGTACGATTTGATGGTAAGACGATAAAGCTTTCATTTTGTTACACAAAAAAATAAAATAGTTGTTGATGGAGTTTTATTTCGAGAGGCTGCTTTCAAATAAAGAGCGGTGCAATATCGAACGGCCCAATGTAATTTCATCAGTATATTCTAATTCATTTCCTATTCCTATTCCACGAGCGATAACACTTACTTTTACATTAGCTTCACTCAATTTTCTAAACAAATAAAAATTGGTCGTATCTCCTTCCATAGTGGCACTTAATGCCAAGATGACTTCTTTTACTTCCTCTTGAAGGGCTCTAGCTACTAATTCTTCAATGTTTAAATCGTCTGGACCTATTCCATCCATAGGAGATATTATTCCACCTAAGACGTGATAATAACCGCGATATTGTTGTGTCGATTCTATAGCTAAAATATCTCGAATATCTTGTACTACACAAATTAACCCTTTATCTCTGGTTTCATTGGAGCATATATGACAAAGTTCTGAATCGGAAATGTTAAAACATTGTTTACAAAAATTTATTTCATTTCGCAGTTTAGAAAAAGAATCGGAAAATTGCTGAACTTCTTCTTTACTTTGATTGAGTAAATGCAAAACCAAACGAAGCGCGGTTCTTTTACCTACACCAGGTAAAGAAGCCATTTGTTCTACAGCATCATTCAACAATTTTGATTTAAAATCCATGTTCTTAACGAATTGATGTACAAATGTAGACTATTTTTTAGAGGCAATAGTGGGTGTTGAAAAAATGTTTGAAACGTTTAATTGTTGATACTTATTGAACCTCCACACCTCTCCAAAAAGCGACATAACCTTCAATAGACTTCGCCAATTGTGAGGTTTTAGGATAATACCAAGCAGCATTTTCATTGGTTTTACCATCTACAACGATATGATAATAAGAAGCTTCTCCTTTCCAATGACAAGTAGAATGTAAATCACTTTTGATAAAAAATTCTTGTTTGATAGCATCTGCTGGAAAATATTGGTTGCCCTCAATATTAATGGTTTGATTACTTTCTGCGATTACTGTATTATTCCAAATGGCTTGCATAATGAATGATATTTAGTGGATAAAAATGTTATTGATTAGTCAACAAATTATTTATTCCTGACAATTATGAACTACATGAAAGCATTGAACAACCTATTTTTTCATCTGCCCATTTTGGTCGTTTGGCAAACCATTTTTCATGTTCTGGTTGCTCAGCATAAGGTTGTTTTAATAATTCAAACAATTCATTAATTAAATCATAGTTTCCTTTTTCGGCAGCCTCAATTGCCAATTGCGCCATGTAGTTTCTTAAAACATATTTTGGATTAGTCGAATTGATACGTTCTATTCTACTGTCTTCATTGATGTTGCGAATCCTTTTAGCATATTTTGATAACCAGTTTTTCCATTTATTTTGATGTGTTTCAAAAAGTTCTTTGGTGAGGTAACTATCGTTCTCAATTACGGAAAGATGTGACGCTATATGTTCTTGATCGAAACGATTAAGGTTTCTAAAAAACAAGGTCATATCAATAGCACTTTCTTCTAACAGTTGCTGTAATTCTTCAATTAATGCTCCATCGGTATCCTCTTGGTTAGCTATTCCAAGTTTGGACAACATCATTATAGAATACGCTTCTTGAAATTCGATCTTAAACGTTCTAAGGATCTTTTTTAAAGCATCTACATCCTCTATTAAAGGATATAAAGCATTAGCCAATTGAGTCAGATTCCAAAGCGCGATAGGGTATTGATTTCCAAATCGATATCTACGTAGGTCTTTATCGGTAGTATTGGGGGTCCAATTCGGGTTGAAATCTTCTAACCAACCATAAGGCCCATAATCAATGGTAAGCCCTAAAATAGAGAGGTTATCTGTATTCATTACGCCATGTACAAAACCAACACGTTGCCAATGTAATATTAAGGTTTTAGTACGGTTTACTACCGCTTTAAAGAATGCTAAATAAGTTGCTTTTGATGGCTTTCCCAAATGCGAATAGTGTTCTTGTATCACAAAATCTGTTAGTTTTTTGAGCGTTTCTTTGTCTCTTCTAGCAGCAAAGATTTCAAAACTTCCAAAACGAACAAAAGAAGGGGCTACTCGAGCTACTATTGCTCCTAATTCTTCTTTTGGATTACCGTCATATAACATATCTCGTACCACTTTATCGCCTGATAAAGCTAAAGATAATGCTCGTGTAGTGGGGATTCCTAAGTGATGCATTGCTTCACTACAAAGGTATTCCCTTATAGATGAACGGAGTACAGCAAATCCATCTGCTCCTCGTGAATAAGGAGTAGGACCAGCTCCTTTTAGTTGTATCGTTAATTTATTAGTTTGATGCTCTATCTCAGCAATATTGATTGCTCTTCCGTCTCCTAATTGTCCTGCCCATTGTCCAAATTGATGCCCACCATAACACATCGCAAAAGGTTTAGATGCTGCTAGAATAGTTGCGCCACTTAAAAATTCTGTTAGCTCAGCTGTAGAGCTATTTTCTAGACCTACAGATTGTAATACTTCTTTGCTATGATGGATTAATTCTGGCTTAACAGGTGGTTTAGGATGGACAAAAGAATAACAAGCATGGTGAACTTGACGAGAATAATTTTCAGTATTTTTTTCTCCAGGTAGTTGTTCAGTAAAAGTATTGGTTATTTTCAACGGTTTTGAATTTGGTTAGGTTAAAGGTAAGTAAATATGTTCTTAAAATAGATACTTTAGATTTATTAACTAACTTCGTAAGTGGACCCTTAGAAATTAGAATGAGATTAAACCATATTAAAATTTACTTTATTCTTTTTTTACTACTTAGTTGTAACAATCAAAAAGAAAATTATTCCTATAATGGAGAAGATTTAATACAATTAGAGAAAGAAATTAAAGTTGATTCTTCATTTTACTTTAGTAACATTTTAATTACTGAACCAAAAAGTATTTCATGTAAAAATGGAGAATTAATATACAAAGACATTTATATTTTACACAATCTGATTGAAGATATTAATTTTGAAATTAAAGAGAAGCCTTTAAGGTTAATACCATTTAAATTTAATGAAATGGGTGAGGAGATTGAAAGTAAATATACCCTAAAATATATTCTAGTAAATAGTGATTCCGATCTAAAAAAGTACTCTAAAAAAGACAAAGTTAAATTAAAGAAAGTTAACGGCCCTTTTTGGATTATAAATCAAAGTGATAAAAATATAAAAATTGATGCAGAATTATCTTTAGATAGTATAATAAAACTTGCTAAAGAGATAGAATATAAGCTACCTATAAATTGTGAAATAGATTCTACTATTGTACAGTACCCTACAACTATATGCTATTTAAATAATGAAATAAAAAAAATTATTGAAACAAGACACTTAGATTATACTAGTTTTGATACAATTTCAAAATCAAAAACTGTAACACATAGAATTATTTATTTGATAAATAATCAATATTCTTTAGTCTTACACCCTATTTTTGAATCTCCGGAAATTATAATTGATAAATGGAACTGGAATAAAATCGTTATAAAAAATGATGAAGTAATACAATATAAAACAAAAGATTTTAATAATCATAAAGGTGCATTTTTAAGTAAAAAATCATCTCGTTTTATAAATGCTCAAAACTATTACCCAATAAGAATTGAACGTCTTTTAAATAAATATAATAAACAATCAAAATGAAAAAAAACATCACATTACTAATCCTTGGATTAACATTATTTTTAACAAGTTGTGTCAACAAAACTCCGTTAACTGAAGCGCAAAAAGTATATGCGGGAAAATGGGTCACTAATGATGGGACTTGGCTACAAATTTTTAACAACGGAGGTGGAAATTTCGAACAGAGCAATTCTAATGTTACTGGTGGTTCAGTTAAAATTGAAGGGCATGTTATAGAAATTAGTTTAATGGGAATTTCTAGTCAATATGCAATCCAAAAAGAGCCTTATCAGGAAGATGGTGTTTGGAAAATGAAATTAAACAACAGTATTTACATTAAACAATAAAAGAAAAGGCTTCTACATTAGAAGCCTTTTTTAATTATAATAGAAATTGTTTAACAACCACAATCTTCTTCAGAGCTATCATTAGCGGTAGTGTATGGCATGTTTCCTCCACAACCTTTATAGATTCCATAGTGTGTTTCGAAAGATCCGTAAAAATCAAAATATTGGTTAAACCTTGTTTGGTGCAACATGTTGTAAGTATTTCCACAAACAGATTCGATCTTTCCTTTTTCGAAGTAGTGGTGATTATCCAAGGCAAAACCTGTTTCATCTTCTGGGATTCCTCCTTTATATGCTACGGCTTGGCCATAATCTTCACAGTCTGATTCTAAACCATTAATTTTCCATAAACGATAAGTTACAGAATAAAATTCTAGATTTCCTACTCGGTTTTCTAACTCTTCATTGTCTATGGTTACGGGTTTGTCATCGATCACACGTGGGTCGGTAAAACCAGCTTTTTTTGCATAGTTTAAAAAGTCATTCCAGTATAAAGCGCCACTTAAACACTCCCCCCACAAGACACGATCGTTTTGTAGGTGCATAGGAACTCTTCTATTGGTATATACATCAGAAAAATACATTTCTCCTCCTTCTTTCAATAACTTATAAGCGTCATTTAAAACCTTTTGCTTGTCATTTACCAAGTTTAAAACACAGTTGGAGATAATTAAATCAAAAGATCCTTCTTCAAGGTCCAACTCTCCAAGGTTCTCAATATTTCCTTTAATAAACTCTACATTCGATTTTTGATAACCAAATTTTTCTCTATGATATTCTATATTGTTATTCGCTACAGCTAGCTGTTCATCAGTCATGTCGACACCTATAACATAGCCATTTTCTCCAACTAATTTGCTGGCAATAAAACAATCTCTTCCTGAACCTGAACCTAAATCTAAAATTCGTAATCCTTCTACAGCACTTGGGATGGTTAATCCGCAGCCATAATATTTAGCCACCACTTCGTCAGAAATTAGACTTAATGCCTCTGCAATGTGTTGTGGAGGTTTAGAAATTGTACAACAAGCATTTGTTTTTAAATCTTCTGTACTTTGTAATTCTGTTCCGTAATATTCAGATACTTCTTCGTGTATTTTGTTCATGGTTGTTGGCTTTATATTCTTAATTGGTTTTTATCCGTCTCGTTCTCGATACACCTCCAAAGTCGGCACTCGAACTGATTATACAATGTATGATGTACAAAATAAGTTTTCATTCTCTATTCCTTGTTCTCTTCTCTCTTCTCTCTTCTCTCTTCTCTATTCTCTCTTCTCTCTTCTCTCTTCTCTATTCTCTATTCTCTATTCTCTATTCTCTATTCAAATCGTCTTATAAATTTACAAAAATGTATAACGAAATCCTATTTGCATTTGTAATCTAGAAGCAATACCATCGATTTGCCATGGTTCGCTTGTAGGGTTAAAAAATTGATAAGTAGTCGTTGTTCCGTCTGCGCTTGTTTTCCCTTTTATTAGCGCATATCCAGCATTTGTGGTATTAGGGACATAATATTGCCTTCCCCATTTATAGTTGAATAAATTCAAGACATTAAAGATATCAGCTGTTAATTCAAACTTATGGTCTGTTTTATTCTTACGATAAACAAATTCTTGACCGATATGGATGTCTAACTGTGTATTCCAAGGTGTTCTTCCTCCATTTCTTTCAGTATATCGACCTCTTTGTTGATTGAGGTAGTCGTCATTCTTGATATAAGCATCTAATTGTTCCCATTGCTCTTGAGCGCTAACGGTAATGTTTCCATTTCCATCAGTAATAGCTATTAGATTAATTTCTGAAGCGTCATTAGGGACATATATCAAGTCGTTTTTAGAAGAAGCATCTCTGTTTATATCACCAGAATAAACATAAGAAAAAGGAGAACCTGAACTGGCTAAAAAGAAAGCACCGAAAGTAGTGGTGTGTTTGTCTTTTATTTTATGTTGGTACGATAAATTCCCAACAATTCGATGCCTAATATCGAAGTTTGAATAACTTAATTTTGGATTATTAGCTTCGATTGTTTGATTCCAATTCCAGTTAGCTTGTGCAGAGACACGTACACCATTCATTAGGTCTTTGGACAGTCCATTGGTATATGCTATCATTGAAGAAAAGTTTTTTCCTAGCTTTTGTTGAATTGTCGCAGATATGGAATATTTATACCCGAGCTGTGTATTGGTGAGTAAAAAAACATTCGCATAGTTGGAGTCTATTCGTTGAGCATCTCCACTGCCAATATTAATTGGTCTATTGTCATTTCCAGCACCAGTAATTTGAACGGTGTTTTCATTGAGATTAGCATTTTGAAAAAAGATATCGTAGATGGTTTTCGTAAAAACACCTTCGAGCGTAAAAATAGTTTTCGGAGTTACTTTTGCATCCAAGGCTAAACTGCTTCTCCACACCCTAGGTAATTTAAAATCTGGATCGATGAGGTTTATTTCTCTTTTGTTGCTTTGTAGGGTAGCCAATTGTGAATAATCCTCTGTAATTAAGTTAACCGAATTAGATGGTCTAACATCTACAGAACCAAATTGTGCCCCATTATAAATGTAAGAATATGCTCCCCAGGCAAATGGCATTCTTCCTGCAAATATACCACTCCCTCCTCGAAGTCGTAAGGTGTTTTCTTTGTTGAGCTCATAATTAAATCCTAATCGAGGAGCAAGAATAAACCGCGGTTGAACACCTCCCGTATACTGTCCAAAAACTGGATGATTAGCGACATCTTCAGCAACGTTTTGGTCGTTTAAGAAGATATTTCCTTCCAAACGTGCGCCATAACTAAGGTTAAAGCGTTTAGTGATACTGAATTCATCTTGTAGATAAAAAGAGGAGAGTAACACAGGAAAATCAGCCGAGGGTCTGTTATAATTGTATTCATAAGAATCATTCGTTAAATGATAGGTTCCTCTTATTCTGCTAGGTGTATTGTTGTAAAAGTCTGCTAGACTTGCATAGGCCCACCTCCCAGTATATGGCGTTACAAAATGATATTTAAACTGGTAGAATTCATTGTGAGTTCCCAATGTGATTTTATGCTTATTTTTATAAATAGAAAGGTGGTCACTTAACTCATAAGAACGTTGGTTCATTTGAAAAATAGAGGCTTCTCTATATGATCCAATAAATATTTGCCCGGCAGACTTGTATGTGATTTCGAGGTGTGGAAATAATTCCTGAAAAGGATCTCTAAAATCTTTAACAGTACTATGACCTATAATTAGATTGTTAAAAATGTTTTCCTTTAATTGTGACTTTAATTCAAGTACGGTACTATTAGTGGTAGAGTTGTGTGTAAATCCTTGTGAACCGAAGTTGAATATGGTTCCAGATCTTGACAGGTTTTGATGTGCTGCATCCACCAAATTGTGTCTAATGATTAAGGTGTTTTTATCATTGATGTTGTAGTCTAACCTAGCAAATACTTTGTTGTTATTGGTTGTTAGGTTAGCTTCTCCATAAGTTCCAGCGTCAAATCCGTAACGACTTTTTAAGGTATCCGAAATGTTAGCAATATCTGAGGCTTCAAATACAGACCCTTCTGTTCCAGGGGCGAATAATAAAGGTCTTGAACTTCTACCAAGTTCTGCGTTAAAGAAATAAAAGAGTTTATTTTCTTTTAGTGCTCCTCCAACGCTTACTCCAGATTGGAGGTTATAGAAAGATTCTATTTTTTCTCTAGTTTCAAAAGGAGCACGTCCAGTAGTCGTATTATTTCGTAAAAAACCATAGACTGTTCCTCCTAGTTTATTGGTTCCGCTTTTGGTTACAACATTTAGACTACCACCAGTAAAATTCCCCAATTTTACATCATAAGGAGAAGTGGCAACTTGTATTTCGGCTACAGCATCTAGGCTTATAGGTTGTGTTTGGGCCAATGCACCAGGAGATCCTGCTGCGGTTGATCCACCAGCACCTACGCTTGGTTCTTGAAAACCAAAAGCATCGTTATTAGCCACCCCATCAATACTAAGGTTATTATAGCGATAGTTGCTCCCTACATAGCTGTTTCCTGCTGCTTGTGGAGAGTTACGCGTCATGTCTTGTAAACTTCTATTAATTGTAGGGAGTTTTGAAATTTCACTGGCGCTGATATTGGTTTCAGTTCCTTTCCTTTTATTAGAAAATAAATCATTGTTATTTCCAATAATATCAACACCATCAAGTGTTGTTACTTGTTCTTCCATAACAATATTTAAAACAGCTGTTTCCCCTAATTTTAAATAAAGATTATTGGATGAATATTCGGCAAAGCCTATAAATTTGATGGTAATAGTATAAGGACCTCCTGGTTTTAATTGTGGAACAAAAAAGTTTCCTTCAGTATTGGTAACTGTTTGTTGTTTTCTCCCAGTAGGAATATGAGTAACTGCAACATGTGCTCCTGGCACTACCTGTTGTTGATTATCCATAACAGATCCTTTTAATTCACTCGAGGTGACTTGAGCAAAGGATAAAGAAAAAGTAGCAATAAAAAGAACTACAAAAAGTATTGGTTTCATATATTTTTATTAAGGCTACTTTAGAAGACGTAAATAGACCTAAAACCTTACAAATTAATTGTCCGATTCTTTATTTTAATTGTATTGAAATTGAATTGACACAATACCTTAGTCCACTAGGTGCTGGTCCATCAGGAAATACATGTCCCAAGTGCGCATCACATGTGTTGCATAGAATTTCTATCCGTTGCATACCAAAAGAGTAATCTCCTATATATTTGATTGCATTTTCTTGAATAGGTTGCGTAAAGCTAGGCCATCCTGTTCCAGAACTATATTTTATGGTAGAGTCAAAAAGTTCTGTATTACAGCAAATACAACTATAAATACCTTCCTCATAGGATTCACAAAATGCTCCACTTCCTGGTCTTTCGGTTCCTTTTAAACGGGTGATTTTATATTGTTCATCTGTTAAAATAGCTTGCCATTCTTCATGGGTTTTTATTATTCTATTTTTAGGTGAAGGAGTTCCATTTTTAGAAAAGTTTAGTATATCATCCCAGTTTAACATAATTCACAAATTTTTAATCTAAAGTACAAAAAAAGGGAGTAATAGATTCATTACTCCCTTTGATTAAATAATATAAAGTTGACTTAAAACTTATAAGAAAACCCTACTGTTAAAGCTTCTTTAAATTGTGTTCTTGGTCCAGATTTTTTTAAATCATTTCCATTTTCATCTTTGTAAGTTGTTCCATCAGGTCTTTTCCAAACTTCATTTGTTTGAATAGTGATATCGTGGTCGTAAATTAAGTTTGTACCGATTGTAGCTGTAATGTACTTATTGACTTTCATTCCAATAATGGTGTTCCAATAAACATCAATGTTTTGTGGGTCTTTTAAGTAATTACTAAATAAAGCTAAATCAGTTTGAAAGTTTACATTTTTAATTCCAAAAGGCTCATCTTTTTTGTAGTTCATTTTTAAGTAAGCACCTACTTCATGTACCATATTGGTAGAATCAGGAACTCCATATGTAGACCTTAAAAAAGTGTGACCAACATGTACCATTCTGTATGATAAAGGTCCGATAAATGCTGAAAAGTTATCACTTGGTCTATAATCCATTCCCAAAGCAACAGTCGTATATGCAGGTGCTAAAAAGTCAGAAATTGTTACTGTAGTAGAATCATTATTTGCATTGTTTAAACCTTTTGTAAATTGTGTTCTAAAGTTTAAAAGCGCTGCATAATACCAATTTCCACCAGCTTCATATCCTAGTTTAGAGTTTAATTCAATACGATCAGAATTTTTAAACCAATTGTTTAGTTTCGCTTCACCTTGAGCAAATTGTTTGATTGTTCCAAATTCTAAATCTAATGAGTTATCCCAAGCTAATTTTCCTTTTGAGTGATTAGCATATACACTTAAAAGACCATTAAAACTATAACTGTTTAATCCACCAGCAGCCCAATTGTGCAATGCTGTTTGTCCAAAACCAAGGTTAAAGATTCCTCCTTTATTCCATGTTTTAGTACTATCTGTATTTCCTTTAGCTTTGGCTCTTAAATCTTTCTCATTTGCATCAACTTGTGCCATTGCTCCTCCTCCTAGAAGAAGTGCTAAACTAATTGTAAATAAATTTTTCATTTTTTATGATTTATTTTTTGCTATTAAGCATTGTGTACATGTACGTCCATTTGTGGGTAAGGAATGTTTAATCCTTCTTTGCTAAATGTTGTGTAAACATTTTCGTTCATTGCAAAGAAAACATCCCAGTAGTCTTCTTGTTTTACCCATGCTCTTACAGCGAAGTTTACAGAACTATCAGCTAAAGCTTCAACAGCAACAAATGGAGCAGGGTCTTTCAATATTTTCGAATCAGCAGCAATTAAGTTATTAATAACTTCTCTAGCTTTAGTCACATCATCACCGTATCCTATACCAATTGACCAGTCTACTCTTCTTAATGGTTCACTTGAGTAGTTAATTAATGCCCCATTAGATAAAGGTCCATTAGGAATGATAATCGTTTTATTGTCTAAAGAGTTTAGGATGGTTACAAATAAAGAAATTTCTTTAACGATTCCTGTATAACCTTGAGCTTCGATTAAATCCCCCTTTTTGAAAGGTTTAAAGATAAGGATCATTACCCCTCCTGCAAAGTTTTGTAATGTTCCAGAAAGTGCCATCCCAACAGCTAAACCTGCAGCCGCTAATATTGCAGCAAAAGATGTTGTTTCAATTCCTAAAATACCAATAACGGTAATGTATAAAATAGCTTGTAAACCAAAGCTTAGCATGCTCATAAAGAAAGGACGAAGTGTTTCGTCTGTGTTTCTTTTTTCCATTTGCTTACCAGCAAGCTTTACGATTTTACTGATGATAATTTTTCCAACCCACATTACAATAAGGGCTAAAATAATTGCTTTTACCATAGGAAGAATTGTTCCTGTAAAAATGTCACTACTTAGAATTTTGTCGAAATCCATTTTTTTACTTTTTTATTAATTTTTAAATTTTCAGAATGCAAAGATATTCCAATTTTACAAAGGAGAAAATCCTTCGTTTAAAATAACAAATCCATAACAATTTAAGCAGAAGCAAGCGCTACTACACTAATTTTTATGTCTTTGAATTGATCAAGAGTTAAACAACATCCTTCTATTGTTGATCCTGTTGTGATAACATCATCTACAAGAAGAACATGTTGGCTGTTAAGTTTTGAGGTATTGGTTAGCTTAAAAATAGTGCTTACATTTTCCCAACGTTGGTATTTTGATTTTTTGGTTTGGCTATCTGTATCAACTGCTCTAATGAGTGTTTGGTGGTCAATTGGAGCATTGATAATTGCCTGAATTCCCAAAGCAATGGCATAACTTTGATTATAGCCTCTTTTTTGAAGTTTATGCGGGTGGAGTGGTACTGGAATAATGCAATCTATGGCTAAACCAGCATCTCGTACTTCTTTGCCAATCTCTTTACCTAATTCTTCTCCTGCCTGTTGATTTCCTTGATATTTTAGATCATGGATGATCTTTTGTATGGTTCCTTTTTTATGATATTTAAAAGTGGTAAAAGCATGTTCTAATGGATACCTCCCCCAAAATAGTTTTGCAATATGGTTGGCTTTGTCTTTGTATTGATAAGTTCTAGGTAGGTTTGTCCAACAACTAATGCAAATAGCACGTTTTCTATTGGAAATTGTTTGGTTACACCCAGGACAGATATGAGGATAAAATAGGGCTAAAAAACTCTGAACAAAACTCATCAGATACAATTTTTATAAAAGTATTCGATGTTTTGGTAGAGTTCGATGAGTTGTTGGTCACTAATGTTTTGCCCTTTATTAGCAGATAAATCTGTAAAAATATCATTGATTAATTGGGAATCTATCCCTGATTTTAAATGAATTTTTTGAAGGGTGTTTTCGTCTAATTCGTTAAACTGAATGTAGTATCGTTGTTTGATAAATGTAATGAAGTTTTGTCGAATGTGTTTAATAATCTTATCGTGACGATTTTGTTGTTGATATAATTTAGCAATAACTTCGATAAATTCTAGACTAGTATTGTTGTTGTTTTCTACAGCAGGAATGATTCGTTGTTTTCGTTTGCTTTTAATGAGCATATATAATAGTAACCCAATAATACTGAGCACTAAAGCAATAGTTAATGCAGGAACTTTAAGGATGTATTGAAGAGGGCTTGCCCTAGAAAACTCTTTAGGTTTTTGTAATTTTTCTGGATTACTTTCTCCTCGGTATGTTGAGTATTTTCCGTAGTTTTCGTGCCAATAATAATTTCCTTCTGGTAAATGAGAAAAAATAATTTCAGCATGTTTTTTTCCATCTTTAGTAGCAACAAATGCATTAGAAAAAGCATCGGGAATACTATGAAAAATAAACGATCCTTTACCATAATTTATTTTGGTACAAATTGTACTTAAATTTTTGATATGCGCAATTTCTATGGATTCATGATTTAATGCTTCTTCATTAAGTACTAACCAATTTTTGTATTTAGGTAATTGATGATAATTTAAGGTTGGATTTTTAAGCTCTAAATCGTTTTGTTGTTTAAAAGATGGGTGAAAGAAGTTCAACATTACAACAGTATCAGCTTCTACATAAAATGGCGTAGTAGAGTTAGGAAGAATATATTCTATGAATTCATTATGTAAACTTTCAAAAGCGATTACAGCATGATTTCCTTCGTAAACAAAATCAAATAGATAATCGTTATCTTCTGATTCTAAGTTAAAACTTTCTCCCACAGAGATATAGATGTTGGGATTTTTATTGTCATTCCTTAAAGGAAGTTGTTCACTTAAATTAGTATAGTAACTTGTTTGAATTCTTTGGATTGTTTTCGTTCTATGGTATCTTTCTAAAAGCTTGTAGATGAAATGTGTCCCGTTTGGGTTGATTTTTTTTTGAGGAATTTTTTCGAAAGGTTCTTCTACTATTGTAGAATCATTAGTTTTTTTCGCTTTCTGCTTGTCATTTATTGCTTCTTTGTTGGGGGAAGCAATTGAATTGACTAGAAACAAAACAACAACAATCAAAATGATTGAAGCGCCAAGGATGATATATTTCTTTTTATTATCCAATTTTTATTTTGTAGCTAGTTCTTTTAGTAAAGTTTTAAATTTAGGTTCTATTGCGTCGTAATCTTTATCGGTGATGGTATAGTTTCCATACCAAACAAGTTCAAAAATAGAAACACTTTCATTGAATAACTCATATTGCTTTTTTCCTCTCATTTCCATTAAATAGGAAATGTTCGTTTTTTCTTTTTTCCAGGTAATCCACTTTTTTTCAGAAAGGTCTTTAAGTACAAAAATAAAATAGATCCGTACTGCCAGTCGATAATCTTTATTGGCAAGTGCTTTTTCGAGCATTAATTCTAATTCTGATTTAGCAATTTCTACAGGTGCTTTTTCAAGTTTTACTTCTTTGATAGACTTTCCTTCATCACTTATAGTGGTGTTGATAAAGAGGATGTAGATAATAAAGCCTAGAAATACAGCTAAAAGTGTATATAATAATACAGATCCAAGACTTCCAATCCCCTCACCGTTATATGAAGATGAATTATTACGACTGCTGCTTGGGGTATAATTTTGATCATGTCTTTTGGAGTAATATTCTCCTGTTTCTACATCACGTTCTTTGGATTCATAGTATGAAAACTCTTCTCCTTCCCCATGTTTATATTCTTGATTATATTCGTAATCATCAACTTCATAATCACGAGGTCTTTCTCCATTATTTTGAGCATATTCGCCGTTGTATGCTTCCTGTTCATATTCGTAATAACTTGCTTCCTGTTGATTACTTTCAAAATCGGAACGTTTAAACTCTTCCCCTTTAGCTTTGGCATTTCCTCTAGCTTCTTTTAACATTGTTTTTTTGATCTTTTTCCAATGTTTAGGGCTAAACTCTTGCTGTTTTGGTTTAGAGTTGAGGTAGTCTTCTTGAGGTCCGTTTTGTCCCCAAACAAAAAACGGAAAAATAAAAAGTGCTATGTAAATGATGAATGGATTCATTTTATACTAGAATTCGCCTTCGTCTTCTGATTCGTATGTTTTACTTTTTGTTCCAAATGTTTCGACTTGTTTTTTTAGAGCTGTAGCTTCTTCTTGTTCTTTAATACTATAATAAGTAATGCTATAGCTTGTAAAGAATATATTGATGATAACACTAAAAAAGCTAAAATAGAAAACAGCCCAAATACAATTTTTTACTAAAAAATATTCATCAGCTAGTGGGAGCAAGAACCAATCTAATACCATTCCTAATATCAATTCAATTGGGTTACCTACTTCCAAAAGAAAAGGCAGAAACACAATTAAAAAGATGAGTAATAAAAATGCTGAAGAAATACCTAAGGTGTTTCCCCATGATTTTTTTGCAAAATACAATCCTTTTTGCACGCCCTTAAAGAAACCAGTGTTTTCCAAAATACCATGAGTTAATGGCATGATGATGAATGGTGCAATAAAAACACTGAGTAAGGTTATGCCTAGAGGAAGTGTTCTGAAAAAGAACAGCAAAAAGAGCGAAACAGGTAATGTTTTTACAAATGCTTTTATAAAAAAGGTTCTTTTGTCTTTCAAGGGGATGTTAACATTAGCTGTATTGTAAATGGCATAAAAATTATAAGCAATACTAAGTGACATGGTGATAACCAGTATTGAAAAGTAAAGAATTGAGAAGTTATTTCCATCCATAGAAAAAGCCATTTCCATATTTTGAAACCAATCTAGTTCTGCATTTCCATAAATATCATTATTATAAAAATAAATGGTTCCAATTGTAAAAAGCGGAACTGTGATGAGTAATATTTTAAGGTTTTCTCCTATCTTTTTGCTAAATAATAATACTGCGTCTGTAAACAATTCTCCAAAGTCTCTGATCTTAAAAAAGGTAAGTTCTTTACGTGGGATATAAACAGGATGTTCTATGATTTTTTCTTTAAAGTTGGTTTTTCTAGCAACCATAAAAGGGTAGATCACAAAATAGAGTACCATAAAACCAAAAGAACCCATAATAATAACCCATTTAATCCAATCTGGCCATTCCGATTGAGCACTTCCTCCCGCAATTTGAATTACGGTATGTCTAGTGGCATAACCTTCAATAAAAGCAGCAATAATGATAATTGGAATGATACCTATCATGATTTTTATGCCTCTTTTGGCTGATATTGAAAGTGATTGTAGCCTTGTTAATGTTTTAGGAAAGACCAGACCATTACCCATTGTTATTCCAGCTGCTCCTGCAAGTACAATTGCAGGTATTTCAAAAGCCCCATGTATCCATATCGTTAAGAAAGATGTCATTAATAAACCTCTAACTTTAAAAAACCACTGAAAAGCACCTACCATTATCCCATTAAAGAATAAAAATATTCCAGAACCAATTGAGAAGAATAACCCTAAAACAAATGTCAATAAAGCCACTCGAAGATTATTCATAGCTATTCCAATAAAAGAATCCATTTCGGTACCAGAACCGTAGATATCCATCGGTTTTCCATTTCTTATGTTATCTTCAGTTACATCAACATAATCGTAGCCAATAACTGCCCCTAAAAAATCGGGGTCGTCTATGGTCGATACAATACCAATGAGCATTCCAATAGCTAAGACCAAGAATGCCGCTAATAAAGCTTTTCGGGAACGATACATCTCTAACGGAAGGTCAGTAGTCCAAAAATGCCATAAACGTGAAAGCGGTTCTCTTTTCTTTTTGTAAATAGAATGAAAAATTTGTTGAGCCAATGAATTCAAATATACCCGAACGCTTCTTTTAGAGTAGTGTGTACGAGCATAAGCTAAATCATCGGTTATTTCAACAAACAATCGACTCATCTCATCAGGGTCGTTTTTTGCTTGTTTCGACATTTGCTCGAACTTAGCCCACTTTATTTTATTTTGATTTATAAAAGAAGTTTCTTTCATTCTCTATATAGGTAGTAGAATAAGGATAAAGATAAGCTTATTTTTTTATCTACCTAGTTGTTCTTTTGTTTAAAAAGAATTACGTTTTAATCAGTTTTATTTTTTTCTGCCAATTCTTAGATTGTATTGTGAGAAAATAAACACCTTTAGGAAAGGATGAAGTTTGGATCTTGTTAATCCCCTTGATTAGATTCGTTTTTTGAATTAGTTTTCCATTCATTGCTGTTAGGAATAAGATGCCTTGACTTTCTATTTTAATATTAACAAAGTCTTTAGCGGGATTTGGATATACAACAATATTTTGTTGATCGATTTCATCGATAGCAACAGTTCCAACATAAACCAAAATAGAATCGGTGGCTTCGCAACTTCCCATTTCGACTGTTAATTCAACCTGATATGCTCCAGGGAAATCAAACTTATGATAAGGGTTAGATAAGGTAGAATGATAACCATCTTTAAAGTCCCAATTGTAGTTAGAACCTACAGATCCACTACTGTAGAAGAAAATGGAGTCATGGGTGTTGATGCTTGTTTTATTTGCATCAATAACTACAGTAGGCATAGGCTTGATGATGACATTAATGGTTTCTTCGTCCAAACAATTTCCAATCTTCCCTATTACACTGTAGGTGGTAACCCCTTCTACTTCAATAGTGACCGAAGCAGTTGTATCTCCAGTGCTCCATTCATACCTGTCTGCTCCTGAGGCAGTTATTTGTAGTTCATCTCCTATGCATGCTAATAGTTGGTTTTGGCTAACTGTAAGGTTGGGAACTTCATCTACCACAATACGTGTATATGCAGTGTCTTTACAACCATAGATATCGGTAATAATTACTGAGTAATCGGTAGTTACAACAGGAGCTACAACATTGGTTTGTTGACTTGAAAGTCCATTATCCCATTCATAGGTAACACCTGTTCCTCCATTATGATTGACTGAGACCGAACTGTTGCTTCCAACACAGATGGTGTCTTCTTCTGAGCCAACGCCTTCTATTCCTCCGAAGTTTCCAATTTGAACAGTATCTTTTTTTACACAGCCAACAGCATCTCTAGCATGGACATAATAAGTACCAGCAGGTAATCCAGAAAAGACATTGTTTGCTCCAAAATTAATTCCATTATCAATGCTGTATTCAAAAGGAGCTTCACCAATATAAGCTACTACATTGATTTCGCCATTGGCTGTTCCACAAAATTCATTTTGCTTAATGATAGAATCTTCAATTTCTTGCTCGTCAATAAAGAAATTTACCGTTTCTTGACAACCATAACTATCTTGTATTTGCAGAATATAATTTCCAGAAGTTAGGCTGGTGTTTGTGTAGTCTGGTCCCGATTGAAAAGAAGTACCCCCATCAATTGAAAAGTCATAAGTTCCAGGTGTAGCTAAGGTTACCACTATTGATCCCAAGGTCACTCCATCACAAGAGACAGGTGTTTCAACTGTTGTAGGTACAATAGCTGGATTTTCGTTTATAGTAACTGTTGTATCTACTACACATCCAAAATTATCTTGTAAAACGAGATCAAAATCTCCAGGAGATAAGTTTTCAGCTTGATTGATGTTATTAAAATTTCCTCCTCCATTAAAGCTATAACTGTAGTTCCCAATTCCATTAGCAGCTGTAATAACAATTTGTCCTGTATTTTGCCCACTACAAGATGGAGTAACGGTTACATCCGTTATTTCTAAAGGATAAGCAACATTTTCTGTAGCAGTTGCAGTACATCCATCAGCATCTTCGACTACAATATTATAGGTGCCTCCAACTAAGTTGGGGTAGGTGGTTATATTAGAAAAGTTATTGCCATTGTCGATACTATAAGAATAAGTTCCTGTTCCTCCACTTGCAATAATTTCAAAATTTCCTGATTGATTGGTACAATCTTCTACCGTATTTAAAACATATACCGATAAGGATCCTGGAACGTCAATGTCCATTTGACTGGTACAATTATTATCATCAACAAGAATAACAGTATAAGTTCCTCCAGTTAAGCCACTAAAAATTGAATCCGTTTGAAAGGTAACACCATTATCGATACTGTAGGTATAGGGAGCTGTCCCGCCAGTTGGGGTGATTTCTATTTCACCACTGTTACCACTGCAATCTAATGCAACACCAGTGGCGGTAAATGAACATTGTGCATGAATATTCATACATCCGATAAAGATGGCTATGATTAAGGTTAAAACTTTCATAGTTATTTAATTAAATTAACGTGACCTTTATAATTATGTTCTATCCCAAAGAAATCAAAACAAGTTAAGGTCCATACATAGGTGTCTTGTTGAACTACTGCTCCTCTATAAGTGCCATCCCACGGCTTGAATTGATTCGTAGTATACAACAAGGTTCCCCATTTGTCAAAAACTCTAAATACTAACCCTTCTTCTTTGAATGCATAATTCTTAAAGAAGAAAGTATCATTAACACCATCCCCATTTGGAGAGAAAGTATTGGGCATATATATACTGGTAACGGGATCTACTCTAACAGGGTTATAGCTCGTGTCTAAGCAAGCATGATTGGTTTCGACAATTAACTGAATGGTATAGTTTCCGGTGTCACTATAGGTATGATAAGGTTCAAAATCGATGTCGTAAGTAGCATCTCCAAAATCCCAAGCATAATGATTTGCTCCAATAGAATGATTGTTAAAATAAACTTCCGATTCGTATACATTAACAAGGTCGGGAACAACGCTAAAATCAGAAATTGGGTTATGCCAGATCCATAGGTAATCTTCAATGTAGAGACTGTCATAGCACCCTAATTCATTGAGGGTAATTAGCTCGACATGAATCGAAGAGTCTGCAGTATTGCTTGTGTTATAGAAACATTTTGAAGGATTTTGCTCAAACGATGTCTCTCCATTTGAAAAATTCCATTGCCAAATTAGGTTAGAACTGGTAGAATTGGACTGTGTATAATCGTAGAATTCAACGCATAGGGGGTTACAGGCTTCTGTAATATTACTCACAAAAAGATTAGTTGGTTTAGCGAGTACATTTACAGTTCTTGTAATGGTATCTAAACAGCCTTGATCTGATGTTACAACAAGCTCAACATTGTAAGTTCCATTAGTGATATAAGTGTGTGTAGGGTTGGGAAAACTAGAGGTGTTATTGTTGTAGTTTACATCAAAATCCCACTGCCATTCAACAATTGATCCTTGCGAAATTGTTGAAATATTATTAAAGGCTGTTGGTGGTTGATTTTCGCATACTGTTGTATTGGTGAAATTGGCTATTGGTAATGGATATATTTCGATAAGAAAACTGGTATCGTTTACACAACCTTCGTTAGAAACAGTGGTATACAATACTGTATAATTTCCTGAAGCATTGTATTGGTGTGTGGGGTTTAGGTTATTGTCAATAGGAGAGCCATCACCATAAGAAACATAGGTGCTAGAAATGTTACTTGGGGCATTAATAGTAGAGGAATCTCTAAATTGAACACTATCGTATAAACATTCGTTTTTTGTTATCAATATAGGTCGAGGAACTGGGTGTGCAGTAATTGTATTTTCAACTGTATCTTTACAACCGTAATCTGTGGTAACAATTAATGATACATTATGAGCTCCGTCTGAGTTGAATAAATGAAAAGGATGTTGTGCCGTGCTGCTGCTGTTTTGATCATCAAAATCCCATGACCATTGGTTGATTATTCCGAAGTTGGTAATGGATTGGTCTTGAAAAGCTATAGAATCGTATAAACATCGATCTTCCCAGTCAAAATTAGCTTGAGGATCAGAAACAAAGACATCATATTGAAAGGGAGCTTCTACACATTCATGTTCAACAGTAATTTGGTACTGTCCTCCTTCAGGGTAGGTAAAAATTAAAGTATCTTCATTTTCAATGGCGCCATTAACAGTAAAGAAAGAGGTACAACCGTCTTTTTTTACTAATAGAATGGAATCATCTGGGCATATCGTATTGTCTCCAATAATTTCAAAATAAGGTTCACATGATTGACAAATTGTTTCGAAGTGACCATTCATATCTCCCACACTTGGTGTAGAAATTCTTCTTTGTCCATTATAATCAATCATGTTGTAGTTTAGGTCGACTACTACAGGTGTTACAGCTTGTGAGTTGATGGCATACGTTTTATTTTGACAGCTGGTGGTCAAGTTGGTATCTAATTTTAGGATAAAAGGATCAAATTCATCAGACCCAAGAGAATTTAGACCATCCATTGCTGCAAGGTAAAATCCATTGTATGCGACCACTTTTGACATTTTATCTGTACCTGCACCTCCATATACATTAGTACTAATTAATCCACCATTATTGTTTAGTCTTAAAATTAGGGCATTATCGCCTGTCATTGGCTCAATTAATGAAATTCCAACTGTAGTATGATTAGATTTACCACTTAATAAAATTTCATTACGTTGACTATCAAAACTCATTTTCTTCGGTTGGTCATCATCACCTGTATTTCCATAGGTAGATGACCATAAGATGCTGCCTTGATGATCAATTTTAAACAAGAGAATATCAGGGTCTGTTTCTGTCCCATTTCCTAGTTTTGTTGTTGCCGTTGTGATCAAAACAGTATTATCTGTAGGATCAACTATAGCATTGGCTTCCCATTCTCTGTATATTGGTATATCGGGCCCAAGCCCATAACTTTTGGCCCATACAGTATTTCCATTGGCGTCGAGAGCAGTAACATTGATATCTGAAGTAGGGTTTAATGCATACCAAACAAAACAATAATTCCCATCGGAAAACTCAGCAACGCTATAACCTCTAGAACTCATACCAGGATTGTTGATTTCTTTTTTCCAAATTAAATTACCAAGGTTATCAAATTTAAAAATGACTGCTTTATTTCCATTACTATATCCTGTAGCAATAATGTCTCCTGTTGAGGTTTCTATAGCATCTGTAAAGAAGTGAACATCATCATACATTCTTGACCAGAGATAATTTCCGTTGGCATCAAAAACAGTAACACTCCCCGTTTCCTTACCAAACATATAGAAACCAGCTACAAGTAAATTATTGTTGGAAATTTCTTTTACACTTCTTCCTCCATCTGAGTGTTTGTGTTGCAGCCCTATTGACTTATAGAATAATAGTTCGCCACAACTGTCTACTTTCATCATTAAAACATCACAACCATCTACTGGTGCAGCTCCGTGAACTTCTTGTTGTCCAACAAACACCGCTCCGTTATCAAACGTTTTGGCCATGTCAAAAAACTGTTGTGTGTGGGCCTCTTTAAATGTTTTAACGTAGGTTTTTATTTGAGCATTTAGGAAGCTTATATTCGGGAAGAATAATAGTATTATAAGTAATCTAAAGAGTTTCATCATTGTTTATGGTTATGAAGTAGTTTTCCCTCTTCCTCTTTATCTATTTCTTCTACGGTTATTAATTCATTTGGATATCCTGTAAGTTGCACAATTTTCAAAATGTAAGCAACGGTATATTTTTGGTCATTGGATGGAGTATTGACAAGCATAATGTTTTCTTTTGTATCGAACAAAAGTACTTTTCCCCCTATTTGCTGAATATTTGTTTTTAGTTTAGGACCTAAATTGGGACACATCAAGGCATTGTCTCCAATATGAACTTTAAAAACTTTATCGTTATTCGTCTTTTCTTGAGCACGAAATTCGCTATAAAGGCAAGAAGAAATGAATACTAAAAAAAATAGAAATGTTTTCATAACACACAGCTTTATTTATAGGAGGGGAAGTCTAGTTGAGGTTTACTGAATGATGAGCTTAAGCTCCTTATAAGTCTCTTCAGTTTCAATTATTCCTACATATACTCCTCTCGGAAGATCTTGAATTGATACTTGATTCGTTCCTTGGGTTAATATTTGTTGTTTTACAAGTTTTCCATAGAGGTCAATTAGTTTGAACCCGGCATTGCTATCCAATTGAATATTTACATAGTCTTTGGCAGGGTTAGGGTATAATAAAATTTGGTTTTGATCTTGTTCAGTAATTGATACTGTTCCAACATAGACAAGAATGGTATCTTGATCTTCGCATCCCCCCATTTCTGCAGTTAAAATGACATAATATGCTCCTGGAAAATTAAAATGATGATAGGGAGCTGATTCTTGTGATGAAAAGCCATCACCAAAATCCCAAGTTGTGGTTGAAGTTACAGAACCAGCACTAGAGAAAAAAATGGAATCTCCGGTATTGATACTTGAGGAATTAGAAGAAGCAACAGCTGTAGGGGAAGGTTTGATAACTATGACCATTTGCTCGTTATTAGAGCATTGACCATTGTATCCGGTAACTGTTATGGTTTCATTTCCTATAGCTACATAATTCATTACATCAGTTGTGTCTCCAGTACTCCAAATATAATTTGTTGCGCCATAAGCCGTTAGTTGTATACTGTCTCCAATACAGGCTTGTAATTGACTTTGACTAAGGGATACACTAGGTGTAATTTCAACATATATTGTTGTTGCTGAAGTGTCTTCACAACCATAACTATCTGTTACTATTACAGAGTAGGTGGTAGTGGTGGTGGGCGTAACTGTGTGGCTTTGTATATTACTTAGTCCATTGTTCCATTGGTAGGAAGCATTTACACCTGCGTTATGAGAAACAGAAACAATGGAACTGCTTCCTAAGCATACGGTATCATCTGCTGATGGAGTGGTAACAATTCCTCCAAAATTTGTAACATAAATAGAATCTGTTTTTACACAGCCAGTAGCATCTTTAATCAATACAACATGTTGACCAGCGCTTAAGTTGTTGAAAGCTCCTGAAGGTAGATAGGTGGTTCCATTATCAATACTATATTCATAAGGAGCAACTCCAAGAAATCCAAATACTTCTATATCTCCATTTCCATAATGACAATATTCATGGTTTATATTTACGGAGTCATCAACTAAGTCTGCTCCAACCTGAAATTGAAAAGGGGAGGTACAACCATTTTGATCAGTAATGTCGATGACATAGTATCCTGCATTAAGGCTTGCATTGTTGTAGGTAGTTCCACTACTTGAAGGACCATTATTTAATGAAAAATCATAGGTAGCACCGTCCGTAAAGGTAATGTCAACACTCCCAGGACCACTTCCGTTACATTGTTCATTGGTAGGTGTAATCGTAGGGGATATTGTTGGAAAAGCATCTACTGTTATCATTGTGTCTACTTCACAATCATAATTATCTTTGATGTAAACATGATAAGTTCCAGGCCCAATTTGATCGTGTAAGCTAGAAGTATCATAGGTTAATCCTCCATTAAAACTATATTGGTAAATAGGAAAACCATCTGCTCCTCCAGCTTGAATTGATCCAGTATTTATACTGTTACAAGAAGTTGTTGTCGTAACAAAATCGACAGCCAATGGATTAGGAATTGTTTCGGTTGCCGTTCTTGAACACCCTGTTGTATCATTTATTGTAAAGTTATAAACTCCAGGCCCTAAGTTTGAAAACTGTGGCGTATTTACAAAGTTAACACCATCGATACTAAATGTAACCGAGTCTATGTCTTGTGTCAATAGGGTAATAACACCAGAGTTAGGGTCACTACAATCGGCATAATCAACCACTACATCAAGGTCTATTGGCCCATTGCATTGGGCATAATAGTCGAAGCTTACTAAAAGAAAAAGAAAAGGTATGATTTTATTCATTTAGAGTTATCTTAATAAGTTTACATGTCCTTTTTTATTGTGTTCGTTTCCAAAAAAGTCGAAGCATGTTATTTTGTATATATAAGTATCTTGTTTTACAGGATCGCCTTTATAGGTCCCATCCCATGGCTTAAATATATCTGTATAATAAATTAATGTTCCCCATTTGTCAAAGATCTTAAAATCAAGTCCTTCTTCAACCATGGCATATTGTTTAAAGAAAAAGTCATCATTTTCGCCATCACCATTAGGTGTAAAAGTATTAGGGATATATAATGAAACAACAGGATCTATTCTAACACTTCTATAGGTAGTGTCTTTACAGCCATGAATAGTTTCTACTGCCAATTCTATTTGATATGTTCCTGTATCTCTATAGGTGTGATTAGGTTCAAAATCAACGCTGTATCTATTATCTCCAAAAGACCAATCATAGAAATCAGCACCAATTGAGTTGTTAGGAAATTCGATATTTGATAAATACATGTTTGTTAATTCTGGGGTTACCTCAAAATCAGCAATTGGATTATGCCACGCTGCGATGTAATCTACAATTTCAATAGAGTCATAACATCCTAAGTCATTACGAGTAACTAACCCTATTGTAAACAAAGAATCTTCTGTGTTGCTTGAGTTGTGATAACATTTAGAGGGGTTTTGATCATAAAGAGTATCACCTCCATCCAATGTCCATTCCCAAAAGTTAATAGAAGAAGCATTTGACAATGAAACATCATAAAAATCAATACAGGCATCAGCACAAGCTTGCGTTATGTTTGATGTAAATACAGCAGTAGGTTTTGCATAAACTTCAACCGGTTGAACAATAGTATCGAAACATCCATTCTCAGTATTCACAACAAGGCGGACATTGTATATTCCAGCTTCATCATAATCGTGTTGAGGATTAGGAAGCGTAGATACACTGTTTACCGCTTCATCAAAATTCCATTGCCATCCCATAATACTTCCCGTTGAAACTGTAGAAGCATTATAAAAAGCAGTAGCTTCTGTATTTTCACAGACATTCGTAAAGGTGTAATTTGCTACAGGTACAGAATAAATTTGAGTAGTTGTAGAGGTGTTATCGATACAGCCGTTGTTGGAAATAACAATATAACTAATGTTGTAAGTTCCTTCTGAAGGATATTGATGTTGTGGATTAATATCTTGAACAATAGGAGATCCATCTCCAAAATCTAATATAGTTTGATCAATGTAATCTGGAAAATTAATAGTTGATGAGTCTTCAAATTGAACAGAATCGTATTGACAAACAGGTGACTCTAACAAATGAGCTCTTGGGACAGGATGAACAACTACAGGCATGACAGTATCTTTTACACAGCCTTCATTAGAAGTTGTGGTAAGTGTGACATTAAATGTGCCGTCTGTTGAGTATTGGTGTGAAGGGTTTTGTTGAGTGCTGGTTGCTCCTGTTTCTCCAAAATCCCATACAGTGGATTGAATATTTCCGGCTGCAATAATGGACTGATTTTGAAAGTATATCGGGTCATATAAACAGGTGGTCAATGGCGCTCCTGTAGGATTTAAATTGGTACTGTTGGTTACAGAAAAAGAAGGAACAGGTTGAGGGTTAACTGTAATGTTGTATTGCATTTGATCGCATCCTTGAACAACGTCTATTACTGCAACTTCTGTCATTGTTGTAGGTGGAATGTTCATTGTTGGCAAATCACCAGTTCCTGCTGCAGGCAGTCCTATATTTGGATTGTTATTAGTCCACTCGTAGATAACGCCTGGTTGATTAGAATTTAAAAAAGGCGTAGGTGTGTAAGTAGTATTAGCACAAGCTTCTTCATCTGATAGCTGTTGAGGTGGTGTTGGACAAGGAATGGTAATAGTTCCTGTACTGGCAGGGTACATTCCACAACCATCTGCAGTAAAAGCACTGTTTCCTGAAAGTACTGTGATTTCAACTGGGGTTCCACATGGTACTCCAGGGAAATCATACCTCACCCAGTCATTTTCTGTATTTGCTTTCCCACAAGCTGAAACGACTGTTGGTGCCGTAGAACAGTTCGGTAAACTATTAATTGTCGTTCTTTGATTATCGGTAGGAGACCCAGTTGTTGTAGTGGTTACACCATTAACAGTAAGTCTAATTGTCATTGTTGTTGTTCCTGGGTCAGCTCTTCCATGCCAATGTTCTACCCATAGCGTTAATTCCCCTCCACAGCTTCCACACCATACCACTTGTACAGAGTGAGCTTTCGCTAATTGCGAAACTATGATGAATAATATTGCTGCAAAAAATCGTTTAAACATAGTCTTGAATTTATGTTTTTATCAAATCTAATAATAATTTTGTCATTAAATATGATGATGTTGTCAATTTGTTAACGAGTCATTATGTTAATAGTTGCTTTTTATTGTGAATAAATAGTTATTTTCTCCAAAAATGGATTTTTATTAGCTATTGTTTGAATTTTTACAAAATAAATGCCTGTTTTTAAATGATTCACACTCATAAGAAGTTCAGTAGAAAAGAGGTGTGCTTTAGCGTAAACGACTTGCCCGTTTAAGTTAATTAATTCTACTTGATCAATAAGATCGGTTGCTTCGATTAAAATGAGTTGGTTGGTCACTTTAATTTTTACAGCTGAAGTATTTTCACTGATGTTGTCATAGGCTTGGCAATCTACTACTTTAATACTGATTGAATCTTGATTTTGGCAGTTGTTATGGTCAGTTCCAGTGAGGTAAATAGTTGTGTCTCCATGTATATTTAGGTTAAAGAATCCCTCAGACAAAGTACTTCCGTCGGACCATAAGTATTGGTTTAAGTTAGTGGTACTAGATAAAAATACACTATCATTAAGGCATAAAGAGTCTTCAAAAATGGGGCTTATTTCTACTGTTGGGAGGCTATGTTCAATAATATTGATAGAGTCAGAATTTGTTATACAACCTGAGTCATCAATTGCTGTGTAAGAATAGATGCCAGGACTATTAATAAATAGTGAATCTATGGTATCGGAAGTTGGAGTCCATAGAAGATTATTCCAATTGGAATTCGTATAAATAAATAAACTATCTCCTACGCAGTATGCGTTACCGTTGGGGGTGTTGATGATACTTGGTAACATCGAATTGATATCAATTTGAACTGAATCGGATGTTCCCGTACACCCATTTGAGTCTGTTACTTCCACAAAATAGAGCGCTTCTGTTGATGGGGTTGTAGAAAGTGTACTGTCACCATTAGACCAGTTATAGGCATCAAAATGTTGAGTGACGGCTAAATTTATTGAATCATTCCAACAAATAGTAATTTGAGGAACGCTGTCTAAAATAGTAGAATCTGGCAAACTCAAGGTGAAATTAGGTTTAGGTTTTGGATTAACAATGATGTTAAACTTAGCTTGGTTACAGTTTTCAGATACTGATATTTCAGCAACTTCTGTAACAGAAGAAAAGGGTGTGTTAAAACCAGGAAGTTGCTGTCCAACTCCTGAGGAGGCTAAGCCTATATTAGGGTTACTATTTGTCCAATGATAAACAGTACCTGCTTGACCAAAGTTTTGTAGAGAAGTAGGAGGAACGCTGTCGTTTGCACAGCCGTATTGGTTAGGGAGAATAGTTATTGGGGGCGGACATGGTAGTTGAATTGTTCCAACAGAAGCTGGAAATATTCCGCAACCGTCAGCAAGATCATCATTATCTCCTCCTATTACGGTAATTTCAACATCAACTGAACAAGGAATAGAATCGAAGTCATAAACAGCCCACCAATTTTCTGTATTTGCTGATGGACAAGCAGCAAAACTTATTATAGGTGTTGCGAATGTAGGTAAGGTGTTAAAACTGGTGTTAATAGTGGTATAAAGGACTCCTGCTTTACGGGTTGTGACACCATTAATTGTGTAATCAATTTCTATTGTTGACGAGGGATCAAAATTAGAAGTGTGCCAATGTTCAATAAAAAGTCTGAATTTACCTTCACAAGTTCCACACCAAGCTAACTGAATGGTGTGAGCCTTTACGAGTAAAGGTGTAAGAAAAACTAAAAGTACCCAAAATTTTTGCCATATTTTACCCTTGGTGCCGATAACTAATTTCATAGAATTACTGCTGTTTTTTTATTGAGGATAGATGACTATTTTATTTGAAAAAGGATTTTTTGAAGTTATCGTATTGATATTTAAAATATAAATTCCTCTAGCTATATTCAGCGTTTCTATCGTTACTTCTTTTTTAAAATTATGATGACTTATGTATACTTTCTGTCCATTCAAGTTGACTAATTCTACTTGGTCAATAAGATCGGTTGCTTCGATTAAAATGAGTTGGTTGGTCACTTTAATTTTTACGGATGAAGTCTTTTCATTAATGTTATCATAGGCTTGGCAATCTACTACTTTAATACTGATTGAATCTTGATTTTGGCAGTTGTTATGGTCAGTTCCAGTAAGGGAAATTATTGTTTCTCCGATCGTATTTAAGTTAAAGAAGCCTCCAGACAGAACACTTCCGTCGGACCATAGGTATTGGCTCAAACTAGTGGTACTGGATAAAAAGACACTATCATTTAAACATAAAGAGTCTTCAGCTATAGCGGATATTTCAACAATAGGTAAGCTATTTTCAATAATTGTTATTGTGTCTGAAAGTGTTGAGCATCCTGAGTCATCTATGGCGGTGTAAAAATAAATACCAGGTGTGTAAGAATAAATCGAATCGTTATTAGAGGTGTTATTCCACTGAATGTTTGATAGATTTTGCGCTGTGTGTAACATTAAACTATCTCCTTCACAAAAACTATTTCCATTGGGATGGTGCACTAAACTTTGTCCAGAAGATTTAAAACTAATTTGAATTGAATCAGATATGCCGACACAACCATTAGAATCTGTTGCTGAGACATAATAAAAACCTTCTTGAGTGAGTGTTGTTGCTTGGGCATTGCTTCCATTTGACCATAAATAAGCATCAAAATTATTTGCAGCAGTAAGCGTTACGGAATCATTCCAACAAATTAAAAAATTGGACACTGTATCTAAAACAGAAGATGGGGTATCATAGTTAATTTGATTAATGGTTATTGTATCTGATATGATAGGGCAACCATATTGATCATTTCCAGAAAAATAATAGTCACCACTTGTGTTTACTGAAATAGAACTGGAGTTAGCGTTGTTATTCCAGATAATAGAATTGTGATTGTCGGTGTATAAAATGGATGTCCCTCCGGCACAAATTAACGTGTCTCCAATGATTTGAATAGGGTGTAAGTGTTGAGAAATAGGTAAAGAAATGGTGTCAGAGAAATATTGGCATCCGAAGTTGTTGGTCACTGAAACATAGTACTCTTGTGAGTCGTCGATATCTATTGAAGCTGATGTTTCTCCTGTATTCCATAAATATGATGAGAACATATTAGTCGTTGACAATTGTGTAGAATCATTATAACAAATAGCGTTTGATGAGGTTTGTATATTTAGGTCATAATTAGGTATAATGACAACATTTAAAGTGTCTGATTTTCCTGGGCAATTGTTGTTATCAACTGTTTCCAAAGTATAGCTTCCAGCTGTAGAAAGATAGGTCGTATTAGAAGTACTTCCTGTCGACCATGAATAGGAAGCAAAAGTGTTGATGGAAGCAACTTCTATAGAGTCTCCTTCACAGATATTTAGCGTGTTATTATGCGATAGAATAGTTGGGTGAGTAGGTTGACAAAGTATCGACCAAAATCCATCATAAATATGCCCTCCATAATTGCTTTGATGCGCATTGGGGGTTACAAAGTTATTGTTTGAACCAGTTTGCCCTACAATTAGAATTTTATGGTCTGAAGTAAAGTCTAACTCATATCCATATTCATCGCTAACACCTCCAAAGTAACTAGACCAAGTATGATTACCATTGATAGAAAATGTTGAAATAATATTGTCGTATCCTCCATTATTTGTTTGTTGAAAGGAGGTATTGTTTGTTGCTAAAGTAGTTCCATTAGTTGTCCCGAGCAGCCACAAGAGCGTATCTTTACTTTTAATGCTACTAAAATTTTCATTTCCTCCAGCGTCAAAATATGTTCCCCACTGCTGGGCGCTTGAACTGTCAAGTTTTGTTATAAAGCCATCCCAAGTATTGGAGTTGGAGTAATTAGGTTGATGTGCATTAGCAGTAGAAATCCCAACACTACTTTTTGTTTTCCCCGTTAAATAAATGTTTTCTAGAGAATCTAACGTCATTCCCTCTATTAGGTCGTTATGATCTCCTCCGTAATATGTTTTCCATATTGTGTTATATTGGTTGGAGATCTTTAAGACAAATCCATCAATATAGCCTCCATTTTGGTTTTGATGTATGTTTTGATTTGCAATCGTTTCGTTATCGTTTGTATAGCCCGCAATATATATTGTTCCATTGTTTGTAATTGCAATTTCTTCACCTCTAGTATTGGAGCCTTTTACATAGTAGGAGTTGTATAATATATTCCCCGCATCATCAAAAACGCCAAGAAAAGCATTTTCGTAACCACTTAAAGTATTTCTGTATGCATTTGGAGTACAAGAGAGGTCTGTACTGGCAGTATGTCCTGTAATATAGACCTTATTCGCTGCGTCTACTTCGATGGCTGTGATTAATTCATGATCATTTCCTCCATAGTAGGTACTCCAAGTTAACGTTCCATTAGAGGTGAATTTTGAAAGAAATGCATCATCTCCACTTGAAAGTATTTGTTGATATGCGCCTGGTGTAGTAACTCCCATTTGACTAGTAGAATTTCCTGCAATGTAGATGTTATCGTTATCGTCTAATGCAGAGGAGTAGATTCGTTCACTGTAGTTCCCTCCAAAATATGTGGCCCAAAGTCTCACTCCTTGTTGGTTAAATGCTGCTATAAATGCGTCTTGATCAGCAAGAGTGTTTTGGTAAGCCCCTGTGGTGGCTATGTTGTTAGTGCTTACTGTATAACCAGATACAATAATTTCATTAGCACTATTTTGAACTATACTTTGAGCAAAGTCCATGTGAGAGCCTCCATAATAAGTGGTGTATTGGTTACTATAAGCAATGGGATCGATTACAAAATCATTCGTTCTATTTTTAGGAAGATGATACTGTAAGCCATTTCCTTTAGTTTTTATCTTAAGATCTACTAACTTTTTTTGCTTGTTAGGAAGTAGAAAGAATGCTTCAGGAATGGTTTCTTTTATTGCACCATTTTTACTTGTTAGCGTAATAACATTCCCTGAGATTGATGGGGTTGCTCCCATGATTTTTAAAGGGAGACTTTTGATCGTTTTATTTCGAACGATATAGTTGTATTTTAAATGGTTATCGACAATAAAAAACTCAATGTCAACCCCCTCCCATATATTTTTATAGGTAATCTTTTTGAATTGATTAACGTTTAGGGTGGTTTTACTGTTTTTATAAAAGTTGAGTTGTTCAGCTACTTTTCCACTAGAAACAATTGAAGCATTAGAGTGACTGTTTTCAAACCATACTTCTATTCTTTCTACATCAACCTTATTACTGTCTAGTTCGTTGGTTGAAAAGCTTTCATAAGCAAAATGGTCATGATAAAAACTTACATTATAGGCTTCAAGGCTTAATAGGTAAGCAACATCTGTATTAAAAACTCCATTTTGATTTACAATTTGCCCTTGGTTTTTGATAAAAAAATTAGACTGTGAAAAACCAAAACTGCTAATTAAAAACAAAAAATAGGCAATAGAAATATATTTTTTAAACCCCCACATAACTCCAAAAACCAAAAGTTACGAATTTGTAATTTATTTTAACTTAGAATCCACTTTTTTTTGTGCATTTTCTAGAATTAAATCAGATTTGGCTTTGGCTTCATCTTCAATTTTTTTAGCCTTTATTTCAGCTTCATCTTCAATTTTCTGTGCTTTTTTATTCGACTCTTCTGCTATTTTATCTCCCTTAGCATCAACTCCTTTATTCAGCTCTTCAACTTTAGCGTCAGTTTTTTCTTTGAGTTTTTCAGCAGCTTTTTCGGCTACTTTTTTTGCAATAGGATTGCTAGCTTGGGCTATTAATTTATCAGCTTCAGCGTAACCAGCATCTTTTTGTTTTTGTATCTCAGCTCTTGCTTCTGCTTTTGCTTGTTCGGCTGCCTTTTCTCCTTCTGCTCTAACTTTATCAGCAGCAACTTTCGCTTCACTTCTAATCTTATCGGCAGCTAATTTGGCATCTGCATTTATTTTATCTGCTTGTTTTTGAGCTTCCTCCATTATTTTTTGAGCTTCTTCTCCCAGTTTTTCTTTGGCTAATTCTTTCCCTTGATCCATCAAATCATTAGCGGCATCTTTTCCAGCGTCTTTCATGTTGGAGTTTAATTTTGGATTTAGCATTGTTCCGCCTACTCTTATATCTACAGGTATAACGTCTCCTATATTGAGGTTAACTCCTTTATCTGCAGCTTGATTTAAGGCACCTGTTAATAAGGTATTAGCTTGACTACCTAACTTCTCTCTAGGAATTTGCATTTTAATAAGATAATCAATCTCCTCAGTTATAGCAGTGCTCCCAGCAATTTTAGAATTAATTCCTGCCATTTGAATCGGGAAAGTATCCACAAATATTTTTCCATCTCTCAATTCATATAAAAATTTAAGGTTATCAAATGTTTGAGATTTTAAGTCATTTATTTTAGTCAAGTCTGCTAATTTCTCTAATAATGGCAAATCTTGAATCGCAACGTTATTTGTCAACAAATTTCCACGACCACTTAAGCTTTCATATACAGGTTCAAAATTCTGATCAATATCTGTATTCATTTTTAATTTAGTAGAAAAGTTTCCTTTACAAAATTGAGCAACAGGAGCTAACTTTTGAATGGTGTTAAAGTATTCAAAGGATTGTGGAATATTCATGTTTTCAATTTCATAAGCAAAGTCAATGTGTGCTTTTTTACTAGAGAGCGCTTTATAATCTCCATTTACTTTTACTAAACCTCCTAATACACCAAGAGAAACATCGGTTAATGAAGCGACTCCTTCTTTTAATTGAACCCCTCCAGACATGTTAGATAATTCAAGCCCATCATAAGCCAGCTTTTCTATGGTGGTGTTGAGATTAAAGTCAATATTTTTAGGGACTTCTATAACGTTTGCAGGAACAGAATCTGTTGCTATGCTTTGTGCTTCTACTAATGTTTCTTCAGTTGGAACAGTAGCGGGGTCTTCATACATCAATTCATCTAAATTAAAATAGCTTGAATTCACTTGAAAAGATCCTTTTAGAAGTTCATCTTTAAGGTAATATTCCATATAATTATCTATGGTACCCGAAGCTTGTAAGTCACTTTCTCCAATCTTCGCATTAAAGTTGGCAAGTTTTAGGTTTTTAGGAGAGAATAAAAATAGCATAGAGTCTATTTTTGTGTCATAAGGCAAATCTGGTGATTGGTAGAGCATATCAGTTATTTTTAAATCACCTGTAGCATCAAATTTTTGATACTCTTCATTTTCTAATGCAGATACATTTCCTGCTAAGTGAACATTAGAGGTAATCACACCGTTATAGTTTTCACCTTCAGACATCGGGATTACATTTTTGAGCTTCGCTAAATCAATGAATGCTTTTACATCTGATTTGATGGTTGGGTCTGTCATTGCATTTTTTACCTTGAGGTTAGCATCTAGTGTATTGTCATCAAATTCTGCGTGCATTTTATTTAAGTTCACCACAGTATTGTTTAAATCTGCGCTTTCTTTTCTATTTACATTTAGGTTTAATGCAATTTTATCCAGTTTTGATGGTAAGTCCGGGTATTGTAACCAAGCATTTTCGATGATTAAATTGAGGTCCAATCCAGGCATTACGATAGAATCCATCTTACCTTTTACGTAACCATCTAGTGCTAGTGTCCCGTTGGTTTTAATGTCGTTAAAATCTTTGGTGTAAACACCAGGAACCATACTTAATAACGACTTGAAAGATTGTTCTTGAGTATGGTAAGTAATATCCATATTCATTTCTTCTTCTAGAAGTTCTAACCATCCATCAAAGTGGAGGTTTAATTCATTCAATTTAACATTGTTTTCTTTGAATGTATACAGTCCTTTAGCAAGATCCATATCAACGACAAAGTCTACATCTGTATTCACTTTATCCATATAGTCAACACCCTCATAGTTTGTCGTCAACTCATCAATCAGTGTTTTAGTGGTAACATTGTATAAGTCATTGTTGATGCTGATGTTTCCTTCATGATTTAAGTTTTTGATTGCTACAAAAGTTGCTAAGCTTTCATCGTCGTACACAACATTACTGTTGGTGACTTCATAATGCGTTAATGCAAAACTAAAATCAGATGGTTCAGTTGTTTCTTCTTGAACATCTTCTGTTGCAGAAGAATCTACTTTAGCAATATCGTAGTTGGCTTTTCCATCTTCTAAAACTTTGACATAAATTTCTGCGCCGTCAATTGCTATTTTATCTATTTCATAGTTTCCTTCAATTACGCTCATCAAATCTAGTTCAAGATTGGTACTTTTTATTTTAGCTAGATTAATACCTTCAAACTCATCTTGACCAGCGAGAGATAAATCATGGATTGAAAGGTTAAAACGAGGGAAAGTTGAAATTAGAGATAAATCAGTCTCTTTAAAATCTAATTGAGCGGTAAGGTTTTCGTTGGCAGTATCTTTTATAAATTGTACAATTGCATCTTTAAAAAAGAATGGCAACACAAGGATTAATACAATTAAGATGAGGATACCAATTCCAGACCATTTCAGTAGTCTTGAGATTAAACTTTTTTTCTTTTCTCCGTTTTTGCTTGTTTTACCCATTTTGAGTTTAATTTTGTTATTCAGAGCGAATATTTCATGATACAAAAATACAAAATACCAATTATACTTTTATCATTTCTATTTATTCTTATGGCTATTTATACTAATTCAACGAGTAGACATTGGATTTATTATAAAATGATAGAAGTGATTGTTCCCGATAAGATTACCAATGTAGCAGTTGATAGTTCTTTATGTTTTCAAAACTATATTGTATTAGATGCTAGGGCAGAAGAAGAGTATGCTGTAAGTCATATCAAGAATGCAATCTGGATCGGTGATGATCATTTAGCAATTGAACGTGCTAATTTTGAGATAGGAAAAAGAGCACCTCGTTATTTAATCTATTGTTCTGTTGGGTATAGAAGTCAGTTAATCGGTCAGCAATTGAAGGATTCTCTAGGTTTTTCTATTGAAAATTTAAAAGGAGGAATTTTCGGATGGAATCAACAAGGATTACCATTAGTTGATAGCCTAGGAAACTCTACAAATTTGGTTCATCCCTACTCTTTTGTCTGGAGCTTTTGGACAGATTAAATAGTTTTACTTAAACTTTTGTATTGCTCCAGATTTAATTCTAGCAAAGTAGTCTTTCATATCTTCTTTGACTTCGCTAGACATAATAACCAAACCAAGGATGTTTGGGAACGCCATTCCTAAAATCATAAAGTCAGAGAAGTCAATTACTGCTCCTAATCCTGCAGAAGAACCAATAACAACAAAAACTAAGAAAACAAACTTATAAGCATATTCAGAAGCTTTAGATTCTCCAAGCATATAAGTCCATGCTTTTAGTCCGTAATAAGACCACGAAATCATAGTAGAGAAAGCAAAAAGTATAGCTGCAAAAGCTAAAACATATGCAGACCAGTCTCCTAACACTGATTTAAAAGCTTCAGAAGTCAATTCGGCTCCTTCAAAACCTTGCGTATCATCTGCATACCCTGTAAAAATTAAAACTAATGCCGTCATGGTACAAACTACAACCGTATCAATAAATGGTTCTAGCAATGCTACAATACCCTCACTGATAGGCTCGTCAGTTTTTGCTGCAGAATGGGCAATAGAGGCTGAACCAACTCCTGCTTCATTAGAAAAAGCAGCACGTTGAAAACCAACGATGATAACACCTATTACTCCACCTTTTAATGCATCAGGAGAGAAAGCTCCGTTAAAAATTTGATAAAATGCTTCTCCAATGTAAGAAATATTCATCCCAATAATAATCAAAGCACTTAAGACATAAATACCTACCATTAGAGGCACAACTTTATCGGTAACATTAGCGATGCTTTTTATTCCTCCAATGATAACAATACCCACTAAAATTGCCAGAACAATACCAAAATAAACTCCATTTCCTTCGAGAAAGCTTAAGAATGGAATGCTTTTAGCCTGAGCAAAAGCCTGGTTAGCTTGAAACATGTTTCCTCCACCTACAGAACCTCCAACACATAATATGGCAAAAAAGAAAGCTAAAAACTTCCCTAATCCACCTAAACCTCTTTTCTTTAATCCTTTACTTAAGTAATACATTGGCCCTCCTGAAACTTCTCCATCAGAATGAACGTTTCTGTATTTAACACCTAAAGTACATTCAACAAATTTTGAAGACATTCCTATTAGCCCCGCAACAATCATCCAAAATGTAGCTCCTGCGCCTCCTAGTGTAATGGCAACGGCAACACCAACAATATTTCCAAGTCCAACAGTTCCACTTAAGGCAGTAACTAATGCTTGAAAATGAGAGACTTCTCCTTTATCATTAGGGTTGTCATAATCTCCACGAATTAGTTCAACAGCATGTCTAACTCCTCTAAAGTTGACGAACTTCATTTTTAATGTAAAAAAGATAGCTCCTATAACTAACCAAACTACAATAAAAGGAATGCTAGTTGTTTTAGGATCTCCATTGGCATGTCTTATCACTTCACCCTCATTATTATAAATCTTGTTATCGTGTCCAAAAAAAGCAAATGGATCAAACATCAAAAAGCTTCCGATAGCATCTACTATTGGGGTAAATCCAATATTAATACTTTCACTTAAGTTTTTGGTGGGAACAATTACTGTGCTTTCTGCTTTTTCACCGTTCGCATCTGTCACCACTAATGTATATTCTTTTCCTTCTACAAGTTTTTCTGATAAGTCGCTGGTAAGAGCTGTAGCATTGTTGCTCCAGTAAAATTGATATGGTGGAGTTCCTCCTTTTACAATAGCTTTAGCAAAACCATCTTTTAAACCATCTGTTTTGTTTCCTGTTTCAAATTCTACAGAGATTTGTGCTGTGGTATAAAACGAACAAACAAGAAAAGATAAAAGCGCGATTATTTTAAACTTCATAATATTGAGTTAGCGTGAGATAAAGTAGTAGAATTTTTTACTTTATTTTTACATAAAATTCATTTTTAATTCAAAAATGAACTACAAAAATATAAATTTATTGATGCTTTGCAAGTTCTTGCGTCACTAATGCCAAGCCTTCTTCAAATGAAACGGGAGCGTAACCTAAGTCTTGTTTTGCCTTTTCTAAATTAAACCCAGTATAGGGTGGTCGTTTAGCAGCCTGGTTTAATGTTATTGATTTTATTGGAGAAATGATGGACTTATTTAATTGATAATAATCGGCTACCTTTTCAACCAATTCTAAGATGCTCATGACTTCTTTCCCTGAGAGGTGGTAGATGCCTGTTGCTTCTTTTTGAGCAATTAATAAACATCCTTTTGCTAAATCACTAGCATGTGTTGGAGATCTGAATTGGTCATCAACGACATTAATTGGCTCACCTTTTTCTAAAGCAGACTTAGCCCATAAAACAACATTAGAACGACTCATCTTTTCTACAACTCCATATACAATTATAGTACGTGCAATTGCCCATTTTTTCAGATTACTTTCTTGAATAATTTTTTCCGCTTCGAATTTTGATTGGCCATAATAACTAAGTGGATTAGGAGTGTCTGTTTCTTTATAAGGACCACTCTTTCCATCAAAAACAAAATCTGTAGATAAATGAATTAAATGAATGTCATTTTTGTCACATGCTTCAACTAGATATTTAACCGCATTTACATTCATATCCCAACATGCCGCTCTATCTGATTCACATGCGTCAACATTTGTCATCGCAGCTGTATTAATTATAGCTGTGGGTTGAAATGATTGAACCATAGCATTGACCTCTGCTGCATTAGTGATGTCTAATTGCTGATAGTTTGATGGGGGTAAATTTGAAATTCTATTATCACCTTTAGAGGTAGCTAAAAATTCAATATTACTTTGTAGGAGTTGTTGAACAATATTTTGACCTAATAGTCCATTAGATCCAGTGATTAAGATTTTCATAAAGGTTTTATTCAGATATTTTGTAATAATAGAAAGCACTACAGTTACCAGAAGTATGGGTTAGGGTTCCTCCAGCGGGGTTGTGGACTCTAAATCTCACAGGTGTTCCATCTTGCCTAACGTAAATAACGAATCCGGCATGAGAAAAATCTGTCCTAGCGTTATAATTATAATTCATGAATCCAGAAGCAAAATTTGCAGGTGAGCTCGATTCTGCTGTGGTTTGTACATAGTAATTTTGACTTGCACCACCTAAGCAGTCATAAAAATTGACAAAATATACCCCTTTTTGTAAATTCACGTAAGCGGTATACAATGATGTAGCTGTACCAGCTGGCAAGGGTAAATTTCCCATAAAACTATTGCTGTTATCCATGTACCAATCTGAGTTTTCTCCAATAGCTTTCCAAATTGTACCATTGAAATAATAGTAACCAGGTTCAATAGTTTGTACTCCAGTTCCAGCTGAAGCAGTATTGTATACTAATAGACCAGAAGCTGGAGTTGTAATGGTAGTAACGTCATTGTTTCCTGTTAACGCAACTCTTGGGGGTAAAAAACCTTTGTTTGAAGATCTCACTTCTAATTTTGCTGAAGCATCAGGGTTGGATCCACTTACTAGGGCATCCCCCTCATTATCAATAGAAAAAAAGCGTTCTGTTGTTGTTGGGTTTCCTGACCCATCAACCAATGCTGCCGTTACAGTATTGTGGTTTGTTAAATTGGTGTTTCGTTGTATTACGTACGTGTCATTGCTGTTGTAGGGCCTACCTGCATACCATTCGTTTTGTCCTCCTAAATCATACATAAAAACACCAGTACCTCTGTAGTTGGTGCTTGTATTGGCTTTTAAGGCTATTCCAGCATTGATGTATCCAGTTGCTGTTCCTTCAATCATCAGTTCAGTTGGACCTGTACCTGAGATATGAGTTTTGTATGCAGGAGCAACAGTTCCTATCCCAACGTTTCCATTATTTTGAACTCTAAGTAGATGATCAAGTGTTCCTCCATCGTTTGTTCTCACCCAAAAAGCTGGATTACTTGTGGCAGGTGATTCAGCAGTTTCTATTACTTGTCCATAAGGAGTTCCTGAGTTTACTGTAAGGCCGTATCCTGTGCCTAAATTAGCCCCAATACTTAGCATGTTTGTAGGTGAACTCTCTTGAATTCCAACAATTCCAGAAAAATAATTATGGTGTTCACCATCTATAAATAAACCATATTCATTAGTTCCATTAGTTGATGTAAAATCAACATGTAATCCTATATTGTTAGAGGCATTTAAAGTACTCGCTCCAGTGGCTAAAAAGTGCGTAATTCCTAAACTACTTTGGGGGAGGTATATGGAATGTATATTGGTGTCGATGTTTTGACCAGCATAGGTATTATATACTGTTAATTTTGAATCTGGGGTTGTTGCCCCAATACCGACATTGCCATGTGTAAATAGGTCATCATTAATGTTGTCTGGTGCTGTAACTCCTCCTACTTCGTACCAATCATGGTCAGAAAGTGTAGATAAATCAACAGTTGCAGCGGCACCATTTTGAATATAAACAGTGAGGTTGGTTCCGTTTAATGAAACACTATCAATATCTTGAGTATCTGTATTGTCTAAATAGGAGCTTAGGTCAATAGTTGTAGGAGTTCCGTTATTGGTAATTGTTAAGTTATTCCCTGATAATTGAAGGTCTTGAATTTCATTGGAAGGATCAGCGTCAGCATCACCTCCTAATGTTTGCCAAGTGGTTCCATTCCAGTAGTAATAACCAGGAGTAACATCAGCAATGGTCGCAGTATTAAAAACCAATAATGACAATACATTTCCGTTGGTTATTGTTGTCGCATCTGTGGTGCTAGTTAGTGCTACTCTTGGAACTAAAACTCCTTGGCTTGTTGAGCTAATATCCAATATTGAAGAGTTATTAGGAGCTGCTCCATTGAGGTTAATACCTACACCTTGGCTAAAAGCAGTTGTTGCTAGCATTACAGGAAATAGGGAAGAAAAAATTGTATATCGAATCATTTTAATGAACTTAATGCTTTATGCAATATACTAAAAAAATTAATTTTCTATTGCAATCCAGTTGATTTGGTATCCCGATGAAGCGGCATAAGCTGGTGTTAGGGAAAAATTTCCATCGTCGTACTTTAAATATATTCTAAAGCCCGTGGCAGTAGCTGAATAGATAGAAGTTACACCTGTTAAAAGCCACTTATTTCCTCCTCCTTGTATGCTGGTAATATATCGAGGAGTACTTGTAAAGCCACAACCACTTGTGTTTACATCGATATATATTCCATCAGCACCATATTGAACCCAACCAACTCCTGGGGTTGTAGAACCTGAGCACATTTGTTTATAGGATCCATTTGAACTTTCTTTTACAGCTCCATTTTCCCAGTGAGCTTTTCCTGTTGCATCTGACATTAATATATTCCCAGTTGCTTCTGTACCATCAGTTATTTTTACAGAGCCAATAACGTCTAGCATTTCTGTTGGAGCAGTTGTATTGATTCCAACATATCCAGCATGGCTAATTCTCATACTCTCATACATTGGACCTGGTCCGTCTGTTCCTTGAGTCCAAAAGGCTAAGCCTAGGTAATCTCCATCTGAGTGCTCCATAACTGAGGTGATTCCGGCCCTTTTTCTTCCTCCTGATTGCCAAGAGATGCTACCAAAATGATTCCCTTGTTGATTATCTACTGAACCGTGTAAAACCAAACTGTTAGAAGCTTCGTCGTTATCATTCCCTGTAAATGCAGTAGGGTTATAGATATGTAAATTCCCTAATGGAGTATTTGTTTTGATTCCAACTCGTCCATTGTTTTGTACTCTAAAAAGATGATCAATGGTGCCGCCATTATCTGTTCTAACCCAAAAGGCAGGGTTGTTTGTAGCTGGTGATTCTGTTGTTTGGATAACACCTCCATAAGGTGTTCCTGGGTTTACTGAAATACCATATCCTGTTCCCAGGTTTGCTCCAATGCTTAAATCGTTTGTTGGGTTTGTTTCTTTTATCCCGACATTTCCTTGGGTGAAAATATTGTCGTTAATGTTGTCAGCTTGATTAGTACTTCCTACTTCATACCAATCATGGTCTTTTAAAACACTTAAATCTACAGTTGTAGCATCATTAGTAAGCGAAAGAATATCTCCAGACAATGATAAGTCTTGATTGTCTGTTCCACTAGCATCACTGACCCATGTATAATTGCCACTACCATCTGTAGATAGAACTTGTCCGTTGCTACCTCCAGTAGGGAGTTCAATTTCATTGTTAGGATCATTGTCTGCATCTTTTCCTAGAGGAGTCCATACACTACCATCCCAATAGTAGTATCCAGGAGTAACATCAGCAATGGTAGCTGTATTAAATATTAGTAGAGAGAGGACATTCCCATTTGTGATTGTTGTGGCATCTGTAGTACTTGTTAGTGTAACTCTGGGAATTAGAACCCCTTGGTCTGAAGCACTAACATCTAAAATTGAAGAATTGTTAGGGGCATTTCCACTTAAATTAACACCTACTCCTTGACTATGAGTTTTGCTAGTTAATAATACGAATAGAAGAATGGGAAGTACAGTACATTTAATCATTTCAACACCAAATAATATAATACTGCAAGATAACTAAAAAAATGAAGCTTGGTTTATTAAGGTTTAATGTAATGCTTAATTAAGAATAACTAATACCAAAAATTTCGTTTAGCTTTTTGATTTGTTCAGGATTTCCAAGAACAAAAATCTTACTATTAGGAAGAATTTCAACATCGTCTGATGGATTAATGAGGTATTCTCCTTGTGCATTTTTAAAGCCTACAATGTTACATACAGGAAACTGTTGTTTTAAGTCCGCTAGGGATTTAAATTGACAGCCTTCTGGAATGTCTCTAAAGCTGATTCCCTCTAATGTAATTTCGTTTTCTCCTTGAATAGAGATTTGATCTAAAAATTCAACTACATCTGGTGTAGAAACCAATTGGGCCATGTGTGAACCACCTAATGAGTCAGGCATAATAACATTGTCTGCTCCAGCCATCTTTAATTTCTTTTTGGTTCCTGGGCGAGAAGCTCTTGAAATTACTTTTAGATTAGGGTTTAATTCTTTTGAGGATAAAACAACAAACAAATTATCTGCATCAGATGGTAGCGCTGTAATTAATGCCTTGGCATTTTTTATTCCAGCATCAATTAATGTCTCATCTTCAGTAGCATTACCATGTAGGTATAAAACATTTCCATCAAGTCTAAACTTTTCGATGATAGTAGGGTCAGTTTCGAGTACAATAAAGTTCTCTTTGTGAGCTTTAAGTGTTTCTATTGTTTTTTGACCTACACGTCCGTATCCACATACAATAACATGGTTTTTTATTTGATCAATATTTTTCATTGTTTTATAATCTTTAAAATACTTTCGATAATCTCCTGTTACGATATAAGAAGTAATAGAAGATACAGCATAGGCAAAGGTACCAAAGCTTGTTATAATAAGAAAGGCTGTATAAAGCTTTCCGTTTTCTGTTAACGGATGCACTTCTCCAAAACCAACTGTCGAAACAGTAATGATGGTTTGATAAAATGAATCAAGCCAAGTCCAGCCTTCAATTACTTTATAGCTTATAGTACTACCTGCAATTATTAAAATCAATAATGCTAATGCATAATAGATTTTAGAAAATAGCCTAAAATTTAAGAGCATCTATAATTTATTGTTTGATTACTGTTTTACTTACTTTTTTCATTGAGGATTCACAGACTACATTATATATACCAGCTGGTAGGTTTTGCAGGTCTATATTGATGTAATTCATCCCGTTTTTAACCATAGGATAGTTTTTTGTTACTATTACCTTTCCAACGGCGTCAACGATATAAATATTAACAGCACTTGATTTTTCAATAAACAGTTGAATTGTAGAATTGCCTGTTGTTGGGTTAGGATAAACTCCTAACAAAAGCATAGGAGAGAAGTCTTTAATATCAACATGGTATCCCATAGGCATATCTGGAGCATAAACAGGAGGGACTTCTAAACGTTGCGTTGGTCCAGCTGCTTGATTGGCGCATTTTTCATTATGATTAACAAAATATCCATCGCCATAGTACTCTCCAATTGCAGGGTCTTCCACATCATTCATGTAGTAATAATCTCCTTGAACTTTAGTTTTTGAAACATCTAAAATCATGTAGCCTTTTTTTACCATATCAACGTATTGGATATGAGGATTAGCGAAACGAATAATAGAGGTTCCAGCAGAAAAACTTGTACTTGCTGAGGTCACACTTGTCACAACATATTCCACTCCAAGAGAGTTTTGACAACCAGAAGCATCATAATTACTAAGTGGAATATCGTTGACCCAAGAAGTGTGAATATCACCAGTTAATACTACAAAGTTGTTGATCGCATTGTTGGTTATAAAGTTGAACAACTGATTTCTTTCATAATCATATCCGTCCCACTGATCATTATTTACAGGTATTCCAAAGGCTTCTAAAGGGGCCATCATTACTTGCTGTCCCAATATATTCCATCTAGCATTTGAGTTTTGTAAATTATTGGTTAACCAGTTATATTGATCAGTTCCTAAAAGTGTTTTGTTAGGGTCTGAATAACTATTGTTTTGTTCAGACCTTCCAATTAATCTAGTGTCTAACATGTGTAGGTCAATTAAATCACCCCATGAAAATTTTCGATAAATCTTGGTCTTATTGGCAAGGTCAGGTGTTCGAATTGGTAGCCATTCATGATAAGCTTGAGTACTGTTGTTTTTTCTGTCTGTCCAAGTACCTTCAGAGCCTTGTGTATGATTTTCAGCACCATCTTTGTATGAATTATCAGCTGACTCGTGGTCATCCCAAACCATAATAAAAGGAAACTGTTGATGTAAGTCTCTTAAGTCTTCATCTAATCGGTATTGAGAATATCTGATTCTATAATCTTCTAGAGATACAATTTCATTTACAGGTTCATGTGTACGATCAGAAATATTTGCCGAATAAGTACCATCTTCGTACTCATAAATATAATCTCCTAAATGTAAGACACAATCAAAATCATTTCTCATTACTAAGTGTCTGTAGGCATGAAAATAGCCATGTTGCCAATTGGAACAGGATACAACTGCAAAACGTACACTATCAATATCCCCCGAAGGAGCTGTTTTTGTTCTTCCTCTTATCGAATAATTGTCTTGAGCTTTAAAGTCATAGAAATAATAGGTGTCTGGAGATAAACCATCGGCATCGACCTTAAAGGTCCAATCTTTATTTTCATTGGTATAGCCGTAACCAGAGTTTACAACATTAATCATGCTGGTATCTGTTGCGATACGCCACTCGATTTTTACACTATCTAAAGAAAAAGTATCATCAGTAAATCGAGTCCATAATACAACTGCATCAGTTAAAGGATCCCCAGATGCTACTCCATGATAAAATGGGTATAAATATGGTTCTAATTTTTCTCTTTGTGAATTAAGAACTCCTTGAGAAATAACATTGGAGATAATTCCTAATATTATTACACCAAAAACAAGTGTTTTTTTCATGATTATTCTATTATTATTTTATGGATAGATTTTTGGTGATCAGCATTTACTTCAAATAAGTATATTCCAGATTTTAGGTCGATATCTGAGATAGAAACCGTATTGTTTCCCTCGTTCAAGAGGTCTGTTCTGATGAGTCGACCACCTAGATCGTAAATTCTTAATTCTCCTTGGTTTTTTGTCAATTCGATTTGAATATAGTCAGTAGCGGGGTTAGGGAATATTTTGACAAATTCTTCTGGGTTTTCTTTTGATATGGATGACGGCCCACCTCCTGAATTGTGAGTGAAAGTGATGTGAAGTGTTGGTGCTTTTCCTGCGTCCCCATCTCTAGAATAGGCTGATCGTGTTCCTGTTCCTTCAAAAATAAAGGCCATGGCATTACCCAACTGCCAACCTGATCTGTTGACAAGATGTTGAACTAATTGTTTAATCTCTGGTGTTCGTTGGTTAGTTGTAGCATCTCCATCATTCCAACCTACATGCGTCCAAGGGATAGACGTTGCTGTTTTGGTTCTACTTGAGATATTATAATCATTACCTAAGAAAATTGTAGCATTGTCAATATCTTGTGCATAAATAGTTGCAGTTGCTGGGTCAGACTCGTTAGCATCAGCAGTAAATTGAATATATGCGCTGGTTATTGTTGCTCCTTGAGGAATAGCTAGGTTTTGAAACCTTAATCCAACCCATTGATCTTCATCTGAAATTGGCCACACCCAATCCTCAATACAGAGTTCTAAATCACTACTTGTTAAATCAACAGATCCATCGTCTTTGTATTCTTCTGCATCATCATCGTTGTTAATAATACTTCCAACAATGGTTGTTTCACCAACATGTATGATGGTGTTGTCTGAAACATTATGCCAACCTTCATCATCAATTGCCCATGCCGTAATGATATACTCATCATCAGAAGGAATGGTCCAATTGTATGCGTAAGGGGCTGAAAAGTCACTACCAACATAAACATCATTAATATAAAACTTAACTTCTTGTACATTGCCACCTACGTCAGAGGCATCAGCTGTAATATTTATGTTTTGGGTCGATGAAAAATATTGTTGATGGAAAGGGTAGGTAACATCTACTATAGGTCTACCAAGGTATTTGTTATTGGTAATGTAGGTAACACTTCCGTTACTTGGAGACCATAGGTTTGCATTAGCAGGGACAGTAAAACGATCGTTGTCAGAGACTGTTCCAACAGCATTAGCGTTATCTGTTCCTAAAGTTCTTATTTCAATAGTATCTCGTGTTACTTTAATCCAGTTGAAACTATTAAAACTATCAGAGTCTTTTGTCCAAGAACGGTTATTGTCGTTGGTTCTTAGTGGAGCACCCCAACATCCTTCACCAATATATACTGTTCCTTTAATACTGTCTAGCTCATAGCCATCGTCAGCGTTTGAACCTGTAGAAGGTTTGATGGGCCAAGTTGTTTTAACATCATGTGCATCACTTTCTATAACAAGTCTCACTTGATAGTCGTAAAAAAGTTGAGCCCATGCATTATACTGTCCATCTTCATTAGATTTTGTTGTGGTATGTGGACGAATTGAACGATGATACTGTGCGATGTTCCAGTCATAATTGTCTGCGGTTGTTTGTAACTGATTTTCTAGCCAATTTTTTTGATTTCCAGCAACAGAAATTTCTGTATTTAAAGTGTACACATTCATAAAACTACCTCCAACAGGGATGTTGTAGTATTCATCGGCTGAAGGGACATCAAATAAGTTGTGGACTTTTCCACTACTCAATTCATGATTCCCTCTTTCCCAAATAACTGGATACATTCTACCGTCAGGTGAGATGGTTAATTGCCAATCATCCATCCATCCACTCCATTCAAGACTTGTATCTAACCACGTGTAGTCTCCTCCAAACATTACAAAATCTGGACGAATTTTAGAGACTAAGGTATTGGCGTTTTCTCTAGGACTATCATCTAAATATGCTCTACTATCTCCTCCTGCGATAATCGATAGTGGAATGGTATTTCCCATTGGGGTTGTTTTAAACCAAAATCGGTCACTTACACCGTCAGAGTCTTTTACTACAAAGTAATAAGCTGTATTGGGGGTCAAACCTGTTAACCTTACGAATGCATTATCCATTCCAGCTTCAGAAGTTGTTCGGTCGGGTGTTTGAGAATTAGGGTAAGCTGCCCAGTTTGTTCCTAAATCTGTTGTACCATAGTACACAGCAGCAGCGCTGCCTCCGTTTTGTTCCCATCCAATAACTACAGATGTTGAGGGGTCGTCTCTTAAAGATAGTCGATATCTTCTTGTATTTGCAAATATCGATCCTGTAGTCAAAAGAATGATGAGGATAAGAGCAATAAGGTTATTTTTTTTCATGGATATAGTTATTTTGTATTTGAATAACGTTATTTTTATGTGCGTAAAAATAAGGCGAACTTAATGAAAAAACAAACGATTATTCATCTTTTACGTATAGCTACTGTTGCCATGTTTTTAGGGCGTTTCTGGGAACATTTTCGATGGTTGGGACCTTATCGAGATGTTTTTTATAACCCTAATGGATGGATAATGAATTTTATTCGTCAAATAACAGGAAAATCATTGACAGAAGTTTATAATGACCACTTTTATGAGAAGGTAGTCATTTACTTTTCAAAAGGTTTGGGGTTGGTTTTTTTAATGGCTGCGATCGTTATTTTGTTTTATGAGCGTTTAAAAGTGTTTAAGCCAATTGTTTTTTTGGCATTATTGGGATTGTTGATTAACTATTATGGTTTGCTGGTTGGTAAACATTTTGACATGTGGGGGATTTTCTTTGAACATGCTTCTCAGTTTGTTGTGCCAATTCTTTTTATGAAGTATGGTGATGATAAAGAAGGTTTGATTGTTTATTGGGCTCAAGTAGCGATTTCGATTACTTTTATCAGTCATGGATTATTTGCAGCGGGGTATTATCCTCAACCAGGCAGTTTTGCTGATATGATGATTATTGGTTTTGGATTGGAAGAAAATATTGCTCGTTTATTATTGGTAATAATTGGTTGGTTGGACTTTATCTTTGGAGCAGTACTACTAATTCCTTTTAGTGCTTTAAAAAGTAAATGGTTAAAAATATTGTTTATTACTTTCCTTTGGTATGGCATTGCTTGGGGATTTTTAACGGCAATGGCTCGCTTTTATGTCCCGTATCGTCAAGATTTATTGTGGAGTAACCTCACGCAAGACCTTTATGAAGTGCTCATTCGCTTTCCTCACTTTATGGTTCCATTATTTATTTGGTTCGTTTGGAAAAGAAAGCGCTTCACCATTCTTAGGAATGATTAAGCTTGCTTACGCATTATTTGCTCCATTTCTTGTTGGATTTCAAGGGCCTTTTGGCGAGCAATATTAGCAAAGTTTTTGGTGTTATCTGCATAGATTATTCCTCTAGAAGAATTAACTAATAAACCTATATCATTTGTTAAGCCATTTGCACAAACTTCTTTTAGTGAACCACCCTGAGCTCCAACCCCTGGAACTAGTAAGAATGATTTAGGAGCTATCTTTCTTATTTTCTTAAAAACCTCAGGTCTTGTAGCACCTACAACATACATTAAATTCTGTTCATTTCCCCATTGTTTAGAAGTTTCTATTACCTCTTCAAAAAGTTGATTTCCCTTTGAAAGCTGGTGATATTGAAAATCTTCACCTCCAACATTACTTGTTGCAGCTAAAAGGATGACCCATTTATTGTCAAATTCTAAGAATGGAGAAACAGAATCTCTCCCCATATATGGTGCTACTGTAACAGAATCAAAACTATAATACTCAAAAAAGGTTTTTGCATACATTTTTGAGGTATTTCCGATATCACCTCTCTTGGCATCAGCTATTGTAAAACAATCTTTTGGTATGTATTCAATTGTTTTTTGAAGACTCTCCCAACCTTTTGGACCCATTGCTTCATAAAAAGCAATATTAGGCTTGTAGGCAACGCATAAATCTTTAGTAGCATCGATAATTGCTTTATTAAACTCAAAGATTGGGTCTTCTTTTTCAAGCAAGTGAACAGGGATTCTATCAAGATCTGAATCTAAACCTACACATAAAAATGTTTTTTTTGATCTGATTTGATCGACCAACTCTTTGTAATTCATCATGCTTTTTTGTTAGAAAGTTTATTTTTCGAGCAGTTATGCTATTCCATGCCTCCTGCTTTTAGTTTTTCGGCATTTTCTGCCATTTTTAACGATTCTAACATTTCTTGAATATCTCCATTCATAAAGTTAGAGAGGTTGTACATTGTCTTATTAATCCTGTGGTCAGTAATTCTTCCTTGTGGGTAATTGTAAGTTCTAATTTTAGCTGAACGATCTCCAGTAGAGACTAGAGATTTTCGTTGTTCTGAACGTTCAGCATCTGCCTTATCAACTTCAGCTTGATATAACCTTGAACGTAAAACTTGCAAAGCTTTTTCGTAGTTCTTATGTTGTGATCGACCATCTTGACATTCTACAACAGTGTTGGTTGGAATATGTGTCAAACGAACTGCTGATTCGGTTTTGTTAACGTGCTGTCCTCCTGCTCCTGAAGCTCTAAAAGTGTCTTTACGAACATCTTTCATATCTAGATTGAAATCAATTTCTTCTGCTTCTGGAAGGACTGCAACAGTGATTGCAGAAGTGTGGACACGACCTTGTGATTCTGTGTCTGGAACTCGTTGTACACGATGTACACCTGATTCAAATTTTAATGTTCCATAGACTTCTTCTCCTGAAACTTCCATCGAAATTTCTTTATATCCTGTAGTTCCTCCTTCTGTAGAGTTTAAAACGGTATGCGAATACCCTTTTTCTTTAAAGTACATAGTGTACATTCTAAATACATCTTCAACAAAGATACAAGATTCGTCACCACCTGTCCCTGCTCTAAATTCCATGATTACGTTCTTATCATCATTGGGGTCTTTAGGGATTAACAACCACTTTATTTCTTCGTTTAACTCAGCTTCTCTCTTTTGTAAATCATCTAATTCCATTTTAGCCATTTCCTTAAAATCAGGATCGCTTTCGGTTTTAATGATTTCTTTTGAAGAAGCGATGTTTTCTACAGTGTTTTTAAGTTCTTTATAAGCTTTTACAATGGGCTCTAAATCTTTATATTCTTTAGTTAGTTTTACGTAACGCTTCATGTCTGATATAATATCAGGATCCACGATTAACTTTCCAACTTCTTCGTATCGTATATTTATTAACTCTAATTTATTAAGTAAACTCTCTTGACTCATATTCCTTTCTTCTCCTTATTAATTGTATACAAAAGTACCTTTATCTGATGTAATGGTCAATTGTTTTTGTTCTGAACTTTCAACACGTCCAACAATTTTTGCAGCTACATTGAACGATTCACTTATTTTTATGATTGATTCAGCTATTTCTTCAGGGACATATATTTCCATTCGATGCCCCATATTAAAGACCTTATACATTTCTTTCCAACTGGTATTGGATTCTTTTTGTATTAAGTCGAAAAGAGGCGGAACGTCAAAAAGGTTGTCTTTGATAACGTGTACATTATCTACAAAATGTAATACTTTAGTTTGTGCGCCTCCACTGCAATGTACCATTCCATTGATTGCTGAATGGTGTTGTTCTAATATTTTTTTTATAATCGGTGCATAGGTACGGGTAGGAGATAACACTAATTTTCCAGCGTCTAACGGAGTCCCATCAATTTTTTCAGTTAACTGTTTAGTTCCCGAGTACACTAAATCACTTGGAACAGCATTATCAAAGCTTTCTGGATATTTTTTGGCTAAATAATGATCAAAAACATCGTGTCTTGCTGAAGTCAGTCCATTACTTCCCATTCCTCCGTTGTACTCTTCTTCGTAGGAAGCTGTTCCAAAAGAGGACAGTCCAACGATTACATTTCCTGCTTTTATATTTGCATTGTCGATAACATCCGATTTTTTCATTCTAGCGGTTACCGTTGAGTCGACAATAATTGTTCGAACTAAATCTCCTACATCTGCTGTCTCTCCTCCAGTAGAATGTATTTCTACACCGTGTTTTTTTAAGTCAGCTAGTAATTCTTCGGTTCCATTAATCAAAGCAGAGAGTACTTCTTTAGGAATTAAGTTTTTATTTCGACCTATAGTAGAAGATAATAGAATATTGTTGGTAGCTCCAACGCAAAGTAAATCATCAATGTTCATAATTAAGGCATCCTGAGCAATACCTTTCCATACAGATAAATCTCCTGTTTCTTTCCAGTACATATAAGCTAAACTTGATTTAGTTCCAGCTCCGTCTGCATGCATCACTATACAGTGGTCTTCCGATCCTGTAAGATAATCAGGAACGATTTTACAAAAAGCTTTAGGAAATAATCCTTTGTCAACGTTTTTAATGGCAGCATGAACATCTTCTTTTCCTGCTGAAACACCTCGTAAATTATACCTTGTTTCTTCACTCATAATGTTGTATATAAATCTGTAATTTTTGATAAAAAAAAACATCCTACCGAATCGGATAGGATGTTTTGATTATTTGAGTTTTTTTTATTGACCTCCTGTTGGTTTGTAATCGTAACTCAATACTTTAAATTGAGTACGTCTATTACGCTGGTGAGCAGCTTCTTGCTCTTCTTTCGTAGCCATTTTACCAATTGTCTCACATTCTAAACCTAAAGCTCTAGGAATTGTTTCTCCCATTCCTTTGGCAACCATTCTTTCAGCAGGAATTCCTTTTGAAATTAAGTAGTCAACACAAGACTGTGCTCTTCTTTGTGATAAGGCTTCGTTATAAGCATCTTTACCTCTACAATCTGTATGTGCTTGTAGCTCGATAATAATTGTAGGGTTTTCAGTTAAGGTATTGTATAGGTAATTTAAAGAATCTTTTGCGTTAGTTGCATCGTTTACTAATAATTCTGATTTGTTATAAGCATATTGTACCTCAGGGAAATCAATTACATCATCTTTTCCTGCATGCTGCATGAATACTTCTTCGATGTATCTTTTAGAAGATTCCTCTCCTTCTGTAGAGAATTTTGTTTTAGCTGCTAAGTACTCATCCTTTTTAGTTTGTAAACCGTAGTTCGTACTCTTTTTAATAAATCTATTTCCTCCTTCTTCATCAAAAATAAATTTACCTTCTTCATCAGTTGTTTTAACAACTTGAGAACCATCGCTTCCTAATAAGGTAATTGTTACTCCTGGAATTGGTTCACCAGTATCTTTATCTTTAACATAAACTTCTAATAGGTATTTAACTTCTGGTAAGCTAAAGTTATAAATATCATCTTTTCCTTTTCCTCCCTCTCTGTTAGAAGTAAAGAAACCTTTTTGATCAGTGTTCTTTTCGAAAAGAATACCATAATCGTCAGCAGATGAGTTTAAAGGATATTGTAAGTTAGCAATTTTACCCCATTTGTTTTCAGCAGTTTTTTCAGCTTTAAACATATCTAAACCACCAAGACCAATGTGTCCATCAGAAGAGAAGTATAAGTTCTCATCTTTATCTAAATACGGGAATAATTCATCTCCTGGAGTATTGATAGATGGACCTAAGTTAACAGGTGTTCCCCAAGACTTTTCTCTTTTGTTGTATAATGAGTACCATAAATCTTTTCCTCCTTGACCTCCAGCCATATCTGAAGCAAAAATAATTAAGGTTTCTCTTTTGTTGATTGCTGGGTGTCCAACTGTTATTGAATCACTTCCTTCTGCATCTCCTTTTAAACCTAAACTTGTAACGTTTTTAAAACTCTTCCCAGACTTAACTGCTACTAAAATATCACAACCAACGTTTTCTTTCTTTACAACTGGACATCTGGTGAAGTATAAGTTTGTTCCTTTAGCATTTAAAATAGATGCTCCCTCATTATGTTCAGTATTAATTGTTGCATCAAGAATAACTGGTTCACCCCATTTTCCTTTATTGTCTCTCGTCGTGATCCATAAGTCCATATAGCTTTCACCAGTTCTTAAATCAATTTCATCTCCTGTTGCTCCATTTCTAGAGGAAGAAAAAACCATTTGAGTGTATTTCTTATCTGCCCATGTTGGCGAAAAGTCGAAGTTATTCGTGTTTAATTGAATTTCTTGTTGAACAACGTGTTTAGTTGGTTCACTAATCCATTCAATTGCTTTTTTACAAGAGTTAACCCCCTCTTTAGCTTCTTTACTACTAGCATTAACTGCTAAATACTTTTCGTAGTTTTTCTTAGCTAACTTATAATTAGCTTGTTGCTTCTGTACATTAGCTAATTTTAAGATGACATCTGGGTTTGTTTTGTCATATTTTAACTTCATTGCTTTACCGTAGTAAACCTCAGCTTGTTCAGCTTCAAGAAGAAAACGATAACTTTCTCCCAATTGATAGTTCATACGAGCTTTTTCCTCTGGCTTAGCTTTAGCCATAGCTTTTTTATACTTTTCAGTAGCAGTATAAAAATTCTCATTTTTAAAAGCTGCATCCGCTTCTTTAGCAAAGTTCTTTTGTGCAAAAGAATTCTGTGAAAGCATTAATAATACTGTAAGGCTAGTAAAAAGGCTTAATATTTTCATATCTTTTAAATAGTTTATTACCTACGTTTGGTCTTAATTAAGTTTTAACATAGTAGACGCGAAAATAAACAATTATATTTATTTATCAACAAAAAAGATAAAAAACTAGCTGATTTTATAGTAAGAATGATTTTTATAAAATAAAACCAAGGTTAATCCCAAAATTTGAGTCAAAGCCATTAATTGTTGCGTCTGTAAACATTGTGGAATATTCATTTTGGTAACTTTTATTTTCGTAGTATGGGGTCGCTTTACCCCGTTTGTAGCCCAGTTGAACAAATCCACCTATTAAGAAATGATTACCGATATTAATTTGGTAACCAATGTTTCCTCCTGCAGCTATTGAGAAGAGACTGGATTCTAAATTGATGTTATTTTCTTTTCCAAAATGAAGGAGTGTTTGATCAGTAACAAATTGGTACTGAACTGTACCTCCATAGCACTTTAGGTATGGCCCTATATACAGTCCTGATAATTGTCTTTTTCGTTTTATAAGGTAGTGATTCCATTGGAAGCCTAGATGATACATTCTAAAGGACTCTATGGTTTGTTGAAAGTTTTTGATAACTTGGTCTGTAGAGTCATATACACCTTGTAGTGTTTTGTTATTCCAAGTGGTTGTACTTGCTGTCATTTCAAATGTGTTTTTCCTATTGATAGTTTTTTCTATCGAAGCCTCTAGGCCTTCTCTATATATTGAGGCACCATTTATTTTTAAGGAAGTTGTTCTGGTGAAACAACTATCTTGAGCGTTTAAGCTTAATGTTGTTAACAGGATAAGAATGAATAATGTTGTTGCTTTCATAATACTTGATTTTTGGGTGTTAGTAATTCGCTTGTTAGCTATAACAAGTCATTTTAAGAGGGACATAAAGTTGGTGTTAAAGGTTGTAGGAGATACTGGCTCCTAGAGAATAACTCCTGAGTTTGATGTCTTGAAAAACATCTTGTTCATTGCTAAGCCCTTGATAAAATAAGCCTTCTACTTTGAGGTGTTGATTAATCGTTTTACTAAGTCCAGCTTTTAATCCTATATCGTAGATAAATCGATCAAAAACAAGATCTTTTCGATAGGTCTTATAGCGCCATTCTATCCCTACTTTTGGTGTGATGTTGCCTAGTTTATAGTTCAAAAGAACTGGAATGGCTATTTGTGACTTATATTTTGTGATATCAAAGTTGTTGATGTTACTGGTTTCGTTATTAAAGGCTTGTTTGTAATTTATCGAACTAGTACTTAATGAATTGGTAGAAGCGTTGCGGTTGTTGATGTTATACAAATAGTTTACACCTGTTTCAATTCCTATTTGCTCGTTAAAGTTGTGTATATAAAATATACCCAATTTAAGTCCGGGACTAATAGGATTAGTTACTGTTTTTACATTATCATTTGTTCCAAAACTTTGTAGTCCAAACTGAATACCTGCGTCATGTTGAGCCAATGTGATGTTTTGAAGTGCAATGAGCATAACACCGAATAAATTAACTTTTTTCATAGCTTTAATGTTTTGTATTGTTTTATCTACTATGATGCTGTTATTCAAAATGGTTGCACTTAAAGTGTCGTTGTTTTTGATAAAGGATGAGTCAATAATTATTGCGTTTTTTTCAAAACGCTTTAATGGTTCTGTTGTTTCCAGGGAAATAGTATCATAAACCCTAATGGTGTCATATACAAATACCGTGTCGTATACGTATATTGTGTCTTGAGCTTTAAAAGTCAACGCGTAAATAGCTAGTATAATCAATAAGATAAATTTCATTTTTTAACAATTGTATCATTAACTATTACACGTTTTCGAACAATAACAGGTACTTTCACTGTTACAGTTTCAAAGAGTTCTTCTTTGTTTTTTATCTGCTCGTTAGTGGTGGTAGCGCTATTCATTTTTTCAATTAAAGCAAATAAGCTATCTATTTCAATTAGATGGTTTTCGATTTGAAGTTTCTGACCTTTTTCTAATGGAAGTATTTTGATCGCTTCATATTGTTCAGTAGTTTTTTTTGATTGATGATATAACAACGTGATCAATAGTGTTGAAATTGTTAGTATGGCTACAGCTATTTTTAACTTTGAATAGCTAAAGCTCTTGATTGTTGAGGCTGTACTTAGTTCACTTCTACTGATAGAAGTTGGTAGCGAATAATTTTTTAATTGGTTAGCATATAAACGATCAATAGAAAAATAGAAAGGAAATAACAAGATGAACAACCTTTTTAGATTGTTTTTTTCTTTGTGTTGAGCTTTTTCAAAAAGAATTTTTTGAAGTTTCTTTCTTGCTCTATTTAAATGGGATTTTGAAGTGTTGACAGTTATGTCTAATTGCTCACTGATTTCTTGATGAGAATATTTTTCCAGTACATACAAATTAAAAACTGTTCGGTGATGTTGAGGCAATAAGTCTATAGCTTCGATTAAATCAGAAACATCAAAATCAGCTTGGTGGATATAGTGTTTTTTGTTAGTAGGGGCTTCTATTGTTTCTTCTTTTTCTTGATGATACTCAAGAATATTATCGTTTTTATTGATGATGTTTTTGTTTTTTCTGAGGTATTGTAAAGCTGTGTTAACTGTGATTTGATAGAGCCATCCATCAAAAGAGCCTTTACCTGAAAAAGAATCCGCTTTTTTCATTGCAATTTCAAAAGCATCATGCATAATATCTTCCGCGATCTCATCTGATTTTACATATCTACGACAGACTCCTTTAAGCTTACTAGAATTAGCTGCATATATATTTTCCCATGTCCTCATAACTACTTTTTTACGTCAATTTGAATATACGATGTAAAAAAGAGAAAAGGTTGCAGTAAAAAAATAACGAGTTGATAATTTTACCATTCTTCTTCTTGACCTTGGCTATTTAAACCGTCAAAACCTTCGTTGTTATAATCATCAATACTTGGTTGTCCCATTTCATATTGAAAACAGTCTAATGGGTCTTGTGTAACGCTCGGTGGTTTAGGAAAGTCTTCTTGAGAAATGTTTAATGTAGAGTCTTCATAAACTTTGTTCATATAGTACCCCCAAATTGGTAGGGCCATGTTTGTTCCCATTCCCAATTGAAGGCTTCTAAATCGAACAGAACGATCCTCTGCTCCAACCCAAACACCTGTTACTAAGTCAGGGGTTAGTCCCATAAACCATCCATCAGATTGATTTTGTGTTGTTCCTGTTTTTCCTGCTATAGGCATTTTTAACCCAGCATAAGGCCTTTTTTCAGTTTTTCTTCCTCTAATTCTAATTGCTGTACCTCCCACTAGTTTCCTTCCACTTTTTCCTCTAGCTGTAGGGTGTTGCATCCCCGAGGTCACTTTTTTCATCATTTGTAAAATGGTGTATGCTGTGTGTTCAGCCCAAACTTCTTTAGCTTTTTGTTTAGGTTCATAAATAACATTTCCATTTTTATCTTCAATTCTAAGAATAAAGGTTGGGGTAATGTAAACACCATTGTTGACAAAAGCTGTCATCCCGCTCACCATTTCAAAAACCGATAAATCAAAAACCCCTAAAGCCATTGCAGGGACAGGCTCAAACATAGAAGTGTCGATTCCTAACTCTGCTACACGATTAAAGACTTTTTGAGGCATACCATCTTTACCAATGATATGTGCAGTAATGTTGTTCATAGATGAGGCCAAAGCGAAAGAATAAGGAGTTAATTCGTTCGTATAACGAGCACCAGCATTGCCTGGGCACCACATTTTATTTCTCTTTGCATTGTAAGGAACTTCAACACAATATTGCATGTCTGGAATTTGGTCACATGGATGTATTGCTCCAACTTCTATTGCAGTGGCATAAACAAAGGGTTTAAAAGTGGAACCAACCTGACGTTTTCCGTTTTTAACCATGTCGTATTTAAAGTGTTTGAAATTCGCTCCTCCAACCCATGCTTTAACATAACCATTGTGAGGGTTAATAGAAACCATTGAAGCTCTTAGTAAACTTTTGTAATAGCGAATAGAGTCCATTGAAGATAGTATGGTGTCTTTTTCATAACCTTCTGCTTGCCAGTCAAATATTCGCATTTTATGCTTTTTATTGAATAGCGCTTCAATTTCTTCTTCAGATCGAATTGGAGTGTCTTTTCCACAGTGGTCACAATGAAAATGATTCCCTTCTTTATGAATGGATTGTGTACGTTCGCATTGGATACATAATTTACCTTTTAAGCCTTTGTACATTTTAGAACGACGTTTAGCACGTTGCATAACCGTGTCAATTTCAGCTTTTGATAAATCATTTGAAAAAGGAGGGTTCCTCCATTTCGCATTGTTTTTAAAGAAATCTCTTTGTAGCTCAAACTTTAAATGTTCTTGAACAGCATATTCTGCATATTTTTGCATTCTAGAATCAAGCGTTGTATATATTTTTAGGCCATCAGAATAAATGTTATAAGGTTCTCCATTAACATCTACTCTTGTATAGTTTCCATTAGCGTCTTTTTCTCCCAAAATATTAGTCACTTCTTTTCGTAAGGACTCTCTAAAATAAGGCGCTAGTCCAGATTGATGATCAACCCGAGTATAATTTAACCCCAAAGGCAAGGTCTTAAGTGAATCATACATTTCTTGCGTAATGAATTGACTCTTTTTCATTTGTGAAAAAACGACATTTCTTCTGTGTTGAACAGTATCTGGTTTTCTTAATGGATTAAAAAGCGAAGGGTTTTTGGCCATCCCTATTAGCATGGCAGCTTCATGTAGTTCCAATTCTTTAGGTGTTTTTCCAAAATAAACTTGAGAAGCAGAATTGATACCAACAGCATTGTTTAGGAAGTCAAACTTGTTTAAATACATGGTAAGAATTTCTTCTTTGGTATAGTTTTTTTCAAGCCTTGTTGCAATGATCCACTCTTTAAATTTTCTTTTAACGAGTTCCCACTTATTTAGTCTTTTTCTAGGGAATAATAATTTTGCTAATTGTTGCGAAATAGTACTCCCCCCCCCTTGACTTTTTTTGTTTAAAACAATACCTTTTACAACTCTTCCTAATGCTCTGATATCTACTCCTGAATGGTTGTGGAAGCGTTCATCTTCTGTCCCAATTAATGCTTTTTGTAACCAAGGAGAGAGGTCATTATATTTTGCATTTGTTCTATTTTCTCTAAAATATTTTCCCAGTTCAACATCGTCTTGTGTGTATATGGTTGATGCTAAATTTGTTTGTGGGTTTTCGAGAGCTTCAAAACCTGGAAGTGTACCATCATCAGCTAAGCTTAACATAAAGTAGGTCGCTCCAATTGGTGCTAAAACACCAAGCCACAAAACAAGAATAAAAAATCGCCTTGTTTTTTTTCCTAACTTTCGCTTTTCTACTTTTTTAGGTGTTTCAGATGTTGGTTGTGTCTCTTCCATTTTTTTGATGAACTAATTGGGGTTAGTAAGCTGTTTTAAATTGTTTTAAAAACCTTAAATCATTTTCAAAAAAGTGCCTTAAATCGTTGACCTGATATTTAAGCATTGCGATTCGTTCTATTCCCATACCGAATGCAAAACCGCTGTATACCTTACTGTCTATACCACAGCTTTCCAATACATTGGGGTCAACCATTCCACAGCCCATAATTTCTAAAAACCCAGTATGTTTACAAACGTTACAACCTTTTCCATTACATATTTGACAGCTAACATCTACTTCAGCACTTGGCTCAGTAAATGGGAAATATGAGGGTCTAAGTCTTATTTTTGTTTTATCTCCAAACATCTCTTTAGCAAAATAAAGTAGCGTTTGTTTTAAGTCAGCAAAAGAAACATCCTTATCAATATATAATCCTTCTACTTGATGAAAAATACAGTGAGCTCTTGCTGAGATTGCTTCATTTCTAAATACTCTTCCAGGAGAAATAGTCCTGATTGGAGGAGTGCTGTTTTCCATAACCCTTACTTGAACTGAAGAAGTATGTGTTCTTAATGCAATTTCAGGATCAATAAAAAAAGTATCCTGCATATCTCTTGCAGGGTGTTCTTCAGGGAAGTTTAATGCAGTGAAATTATGCCAGTCATCTTCAATTTCTGGTCCTTCAGAAACTGAAAAGCCAATTCGGTTAAAGATTGAAATGATTTCATTTCTAACCACAGATAACGGATGTCTTGCTCCTAATTCAAAAGGAACACCACTCATTGATAGGTCTAAACCATGATTGGAAGCGTTTGTCTCTACTGCAGCAAGCTTTAAGGCATTGATCTTTTCTTGAGCAGCATTTCTTAAAATGTTAATTTTTTGACCAAACTCTTTTTTCTGTTCTACAGGAACATTTCGAAATTCGGCCATAATCGCTTTAACTTCTCCTTTTTTTCCTAGAAGTTTAATTCGAAACTGTTCTATCTCTTCAGGGTTAGAGCTGTCAAAAGCTTCTACTTCTTTTAATAAATCTTCAACTTTTGCCAACATAAGATCTTATTTTATAATTTTTATATTCACAATTTTAATATCTTCTACAGGGCGTTCTCCTAGCGTTTCTGTATTTCCAATTTTTTCAACGATTTCAATCCCCTCTAGAACTTCTCCAAAAACGGTATAGCCATTATCTAAAAATGGAGTACCACCTATAGTCGTATAGGCTTTTATTTGTTCTTCATTAAATTGGTAAGGGACATAGTTTTCTTCCAGTTTTTTTTGAGTTTTTGTTCTTAAAAGGGTTAAACTGTCCATTTTACGTTCTCTATTGTACCTTGCGTATAAGTCAGCAGCAGCTTTGTTTTTAGGGTCTTTCCAGTATTTGTTAAGTAAGTTTGCTTTCGCTTGTTGGTTGATTCTTGCCTCCATTTGCTTTAGATCACTCATGGAGTATACAGCTCCAGTAACAATATAAAACTGAGAACCACTTGAGCGTTGTTCAGGATTAATATTATCTCCTTGTCTAGCTGCACAAAGTGCTCCTTTTTTATGAAAGTATTGTTGCATGATTTCTGCAGGGATGGTATAGTTGGGCCCTCCATTACCTAAGCGAGTTCCAGCTGGAGCATTTTTAGAGTTAGGATCACCACCTTGAATCATAAAATCTTTAATTACTCGATGAAATAAAAGACCATCATAGTAGTTTTGTTCGATTAACTTTGCAAAGTTTTTTCTATGTTCTTGAGTTTTTTCGTACAAGCGAATAACCACTTTGCCCATCGTCGTGTTCATCTCAATAATTTGAGGTAATGTTACTTTGACTTCTTCAACTTCCTCTTTAACCTCTTCTGCTTTTTCAACTACTGTTTCTTCTGTTTTTTCCGCTTTATTTGACTTTTTAAGCAACCCACAGGCACTAAAAGACGTTATAACTACAGTTAATATAAAGAGTTTTAAACTACTTGTTTGTAACATATTAATTAAATTTATAACTTTGTTCTTCTGCAAAGAAAAGGAATTTGCAGTAAAAGACCTTTAAAAAAACAATAAACATTATGAAAACTGTTTTAAGAAATTCAATTTTATTTATTGGGTTAATCACAATTATGACGATGCTATCTTCATGTTATAAGGAGAAAGAGACAACTGCTGTTGTAACAGTTTTAGATGTTGCAAATGCTCCTGTCCCTGGAGCTAATGTGAAGTTGTATTATAAAAAAGCTTCAGACTCTTTAGCTTCAACGTTAAGGTTAGATAAAGAAGCTACGACCGATGCTTCAGGAAAAGCAAACTTTAATTATACAGAAGAGTTTAAGTCTGGTCAAGCAGGTCTTGCTGTATTGGATATTGAAGTAGATGGAGATATTCTTGGTATTATAAAGATAGAGGAAGAACTACAAAACGAAGAAACAGTAAACATTCCTTAAGGGAATAAATAAAAGAAAGATATTAAAAGAGAGCTTAAGTTTTTAAGTTCTCTTTTTTGTTTAAAATAGGAGATACTTTTTTATTTTTGAGGAATGGATTTTGAGTTAGAGAAAGAATGGAGGGCTGTAGTTAATAAAGCTTCTGAAAATTTTGATGAAGAATTGGATTTACAAGCCATATTATTTGTGTTAGGATTACAAGAGCTCAACAAGGGGTATGTTGATTTAACCAAAGATCAAAAACTTGAAGTAATGCACATTGCTATTTGTACATTGTTAGAGCCTTATGGTTACTACGAATTTAAGGGGAGAGACCAGGACGGTTGGCCTCATTTCGAACGTAAAGAATCGATCCCTTTGTTGAATGAGCAAGAGCAGGAAAAGTTCTTAAAAGAAGCCATTATTGATTATTTTAAAAGAACAGCGATTCAGTAATTATATTAAAAAGAATAACAGTTGATTGAAGTAGAAGCTATAGATAAAACAGGGTCAAAACAACAACAATATGAGCAGTTGTTGTTACAGGTGAAGGCCATTACGCAAGGTGAATCAGATTTAATTGCTAATTTGAGCAATATTTGCGCATTGTTAAAACATGAAATGCATTGGTTTTGGGTAGGGTTTTATTTTGTGAAAGGAGACGAATTGGTCCTTGGGCCATTTCAAGGGCCATTAGCTTGTACTAGAATCCAAAAAGGCAAAGGGGTTTGTGGAACCTCTTGGGAGCAAAATGCCACGATTGTTGTTCCTGATGTTCATCAATTTGAGGGGCATATTGCTTGCAGCTCATTGACTCAATCAGAAATAGTTTTGCCAATAATTGATGCTGAAAAAAAATGTTTAGGTGTCTTGGATGTGGATAGCGAATACTTGAATACTTTTGATGAAGAAGATCGCCAAGGGTTGGAGCGCATTATCAATCTTATAGTTGCTTTATTTTGAAAAGTTTAGTTTACATTATCGTTGGTTTAATATTGATTGTTGGATGTGCTCAGCAATCTGCACTTTCAGGAGGAGAGAAAGATATAGCAGCTCCATCATACGTTGTTGTTACCACTTTTCCTGAGTATGGAGCTACTCATTTTAGTAGCGATAAAATAGAAATTGGATTTGATGAGTTTATCCGTCTTAAAAATGGAGGTAAGGATGTTGTCATTACTCCTTTTCTTAAAGTTCAACCAACCTACGAAGTCAAAGGAAAAAAAATAATCATAAGGTTTTCTGAGACATTGGATGAAAATACCACTTATACGCTCAATTTCGGAAATAGCATTAGCGATATTACAGAAGGGAATAAAATACCGAACTTTAGTTATGTTTTTTCTACAGGCGAAGAGTTAGATTCATTGAAATTTGCGGGAAGCGTTTATCACGCTTTTTCAAAAAAGCCCGTTGAGGGAGCTGTAGTAGGCTTGTATCAGTCTATTAATGATTCAGTAGCCATTCATGAAAAACCATATTATTTTACAACCACTAATGCAAGAGGAGCATTTAAACTTGAAAATATTAAAGAGGGAACTTATCAGGTGATCGCTTTAAACGATAGAAACAATAACCTAAAGTATGATCCTTATTCTGATGAAATTGCTTTTTTGGATAGCGATGTTAATGTTGTATACGATACCTTAAATCGAGCAACAATTTTGAATGTTTTTAAAGAGGTACAAGATAAAAAATGGATCGATTCAAAGGGGTATAAAAGTCCTGGTTCGGTTAATCTTATTTTTAATAAAGTAATAGATTCTGTAAGCGTTCAATTATTAAACAATACTTTTATTGAAGGTGGGAGTCATCAAACATTTTTTAATGAAGATTCTGTTCGTTTTTGGTTGGGTAAAATAACGGATAAAGAGCAACTAAAGTTTGTAACTAGTATTACAACAGATACCATGACACTGAATTTACGTCAAGAAGAAGTCGATTCTGTCTTGAAATTTAAGACCAATATGAGTAATGGACTCCCTTATCATCAGCCAATAGAATTCGCCTTTAAAACTCCTATAGAAACGATCGATAAAAAGCTAATTCGATTGTTGGATGAAGATTCTGTACTTATTCCTTTTGAGTTTGATCATTCTTCTAACCGGATATTGTTCGATGCTCATTTAAAAGAAGATGTTAGCTATGAAATGTGGGCTTATCCTAATGCATTTAAAGGCTACTATGGAGCAACCAACGACACGATTCATTTGTATTTTAATTTGATTCCCTCCAATAAGTATGGGCAATTGATTTTAAATTATGAACGCCAAGATAAACAACAACATATTATTCAGCTGTTAAAAAATGAAACAGTACTCGAAGAGGTTTTGGTACTTGATGCAAAAAAAGAAGTGGTGTTTAAAGATTTAACACCAGGGGCATATCAACTTAGAGTTGTGGTCGACCAAAATAAAAATGCTAGATGGGATCCAGGAGTTTACTCTAAAAAAGTGTTTCCAGAACCTGTTTTCCTTTTCGAAGATAAAATAGAGCTGAAAGCAGGTTGGGATCTTGATTTAACTTGGAAAAATTAATTGCTTTTTTTCTTTTTTGAAGAGGTGTTTTCTGGAAAGAAAAAACGTAGATCTAATGTTAGGTAGTTCCCGTTCAAAAAGGTTTTTAGTTTACTTTGTTTGTTTCCCTCATAGTTATAATAGAAAAAGGACTCAGCGATTGGTCTAAATGGGCTATTAAATGAAGCTCCTAAATAAAAAGTTCCTTTTTTTTCTGTACGATATTCAAACCCTAAATTGGCCAATAGTGAATAACTAAGCCAATGTTGTCGATAAGAAATATTGTATAATAAGTAATTCTCTCCTTTAGTTTCAACACTAGAAGGGTACATGTCTAGCCCAATACCTGCTGTGGTGTTCATAAAGATTTTTTCCGATAACTGAATGTAAACCAAACCTTGTATGGGTATTTGATAACTAATAAAACCAAAATCAGATTGGTCGGTAGTGTCGTAAGTTAGCCCTGTTGAAGAGATATCGTAATTTCGCCTTACAGAAGAAATTCCGGATTCAATGGCGATTGATTTTGTAATTTGTTGGCGAATTAATACGCCAAAACTCATTCCTGTTTTTGGGGCAATATTAATTTCTACTGTGGAATCGCTAATTGTTTGTGGTCCTGCATTAAAGTAATTTACAGGAATAATAGGCTTGAGTTGAAAGCCAAAGGTCGTTCCTTGTTTTTTTTGAGCCCAACTAATGTTTGCGCTAGCTATTAGTAAAGCAACGAGACAGTATTGGAAGAAAACTTTAATCATCATCATTCGAACATACAAAATTAATACGATTTTCAATTAAAAACATTCAATTGTGTAAAAGACTTTTTAGATAACGGTTAAAAAGGGGAATTATTGGATAATTTTACCTTTCCATATTATTAAAGATTTCCATGAAAACGAGTTTTTTATTTTTTAGTATTTTATTGTTGTTCACTTTTCTTTCTTGTGAATCAGAAGAAAAAACAGTGCCCCAACCAGAGAAAAAAATAGAAAAAATTGTGGAGCCAGAACCGGTTATAAAGTATGGGTTTAATTACAATGATTATGTGGTAGATACCAATAGTGTAAAAAAGAACGAAGGGTTGACGCATATTTTACCAAAGTATGGAATTAGTGCTGGAACTATTTTTCTCATAGCTGAAAATTTTGATTCAGTATTTGATGTTAGGAAAATAAAACCGAACCATCTTTATACTGCTTTGCAAACAAAAGACTCAACGAAAAAGTTGTTGAAATTTATCTATAAAAAAGATGCGATAAATTATGTCGTTTTTGATTTTGAGGATTCATTGAATGTTTATTTAGGGCAAAAAGAGGTTGTTGTAAAAGAAATGATGGCTGGAGGTGCAGTGACTTCTAGTTTGTGGAATGCTTTTATGGATCAAAACTTATCTCCAGCATTGGTAGGCAAAGTCACCAAGTTATATGCATGGAGTATCGACTTTTTTGGAATACAGAAAGGAGACTTTTTTAAAGTAATATATGAAGCAAAGTATGTCGATGATGAATTTGTAGGAGTGGGAAAAGTCAAATCTGTTTTATTTAATCACTTGGATAAAGACCGTTACTTCTTTAGCTATCAAAGAGACACTCTGCCAGAAAGTTATTTTAGTGAAGAAGGAGAAAGTATGAAAAGAGCTTTACTCTCAGCTCCTCTTGAGTTTACTCGTATTTCGTCTAAATTCTCACACCGTCGTTTTCACCCTGTTTTTAAATATTATAGACCACATCATGGAGTTGATTATGCTGCGCCAATGGGAACAGAAGTTGTTGCTACAGGTAGTGGAGTTGTGACTTTTGCTGGTTGGGCAGGTCAAGCAGGAAGATTGGTTAAAATAAAACATACAACTGGAGATATTGAAACGAAATACATGCACCTTAGACGTTTTGCAAAAGGAATAAAAAAAGGAGTGCATGTTAGTCAAGGACAAAAAATTGGAGAAGTAGGAAGTTCAGGAGCGTCAACAGGACCACATTTAGATTATAGGATATATATTAATGGAAAAGCAGTAGATCCTTTAAGTATCGATATACCAACTGTAGATCCATTAAAAGATAGCGCATTAATTGAATACAAGGCTTTTATTGCTCCTATCAAATTGAAATTGGATAATATTGCGGTGGATACAACACAAATATAGTTTTAAGTATAATATTGTTATATTATTTTCCTTTTGTCTGACTTTTTATTATGGTCAGAGAGACAATATTTTGCCTTATATTCCTCATGAAAATTCAGATGTTTTATTGTACCCAACTCAAACGATTAAAACAAAAATACATTTGATTTATCGTTATGAAGATGATGCTCAAAATTATAATGTAGACAGTGTTAACCTTATCAAAAAACAGTTTGATTGGATTAATGGTTATTATAAAAATTTATCTCCAAGTACTTTAAGGGGAAAAGATGGAGCATTTCATTATATTCCAGATAGCCGGATAGCATTTAGAATAGATACCATTGATTATTTTGTAGATTCTATTGCTTGGGATAGAATGTTTATGAGTTTATATGAAAGGCCTGTTTCCATAGACTCTGTGGATAAAGAACTTGGTAGACTGTACATCAAAAACAGAGATTATAGTAGAATAAAACGAACAGATAGCATTCTCCTTGATCAATCTGTATTTAAAGTAGTTTCTAAGAATAAAAATGCTGGGCACAGTTATTTAACGCTTAAAAGTTTACCTGATGTTATTCCGAGTTCATTTTTTTATTATCGAAAAAGAGACCTGAATTGTGATCGTTATCTTTGGGAAAAATATACCAATAATGATAAGAACTACCTTCATATTTTTTATACCGGAAGTTCTCATAGTAATATTGCTTTTGGTTGTGGACCATCACCATATTTTTTAAATGTTTCTAATTTTATTAAAGGAGGAGACTGGGCAAATGCGCAACTTTTGGCACATGAAATAGGTCATACTTTAGGCTTGTATCATACCAACACTCCGCAATTTGATGACTTACCTCCTAGTGATAAATTTGGATTTGTTCCTTGTGATAGTATTCGAACGAGTAATAATATTATGGGGTATAATCAGTGTAGGAATTACTTGTCTCCAATGCAAGTAGGGTACGTACATTATTTATATACAACAGATCCTAGTAGGATACGTTTAACAACGGCAAATGAATATCAGCCTGAGCATACTCTTATCATTTTTGAAGATACAGTTTGGAATAAGTCCATGCTTATTACAGGAGATCTGGTCGTTAAAAAAAGGCAGACTTTAGTTGTTAATAAGGATGTTCATTTTTCAAAAGGGTCTACGATATATTTAGAAAAAAAAGCTCGACTAATCATCAATGAATCCAAACTCTATAATTGTTTTGGAACGAATTGGTTAGGAGTGGTAAAATGTAAGTCTGTTTTTAGACCCAATAAGAATGTTAGAAGGCCTAAAAACGAAGCTCAAATTATATTAAAAAATAATGCTGTTGTAAAGGATGCTATTTCATTACCGTAATAAATCCATTGCAAGCAATATTTTCACATTGGTTTTCGTCTACTAACTCTAATACATAGTAATATACACCTCCAGAAACATTTTCTGCTTTCCAGTTGTTTTGGTAATTGTCAGAAGAATAAACTAATCGTCCCCACCTGTTGTAGATTTTAATTTTAGTGTTAGGATGATATTCTAAATTAGCGATTACAAAAGCTTCATTTTGATTGTCGTCATTGGGTGTAATGACGTTGGGTATTGTAATAGAGCAGCCTATAACATCAATATAAGAATCATGATAAGCTTGTTGATTACAAGCATCAGTAACCGTTAATGCATAGTTCCCTGATTGAGGGTTTGCAACTGTAAGCTCACCCGTTTGTGAGTTAACAGCTAATGTTCCGTTTCCAGTCCATGAATAGTTAAAAGGTTGGCTTCCTCCAGTTAGGGTAGGTGTGAGAATTAAATTTTCTCCAATACAATGAAATGTTGGCGCAACTACAGAAAGGTTTATGGGATTAATACTTACATTAACGGTAACACTATCGACTGCTACAGTACCGCATGTGTCTGTCATTGTAACCGTATAAGTTGTTGTTTGTGTTGGTGAAACCAAAGAAGATTCACCCATACTACCAGTGCTCCATAAATAGCTTAATGGTTGAGCTCCTCCTGTTGCATTTGCCTCAAGAAGAATAAATCCTGTGCCGCATAGTGTTGTATCATTCATATTTGCTTGTATAGCATCTGGAGTGTCAAAAATAATTCGCACAGTATCAGCTATAGAGGCAATGTTACAAGCGTCGTAGGCGGTCACAATATATTCCGTTGTTTGAGAGGGAGAGACATATATGGAGTCACCATTAGCTCCATTATTCCATTGGTAGGTATAAGGAGCAATTCCTCCTAAAGCATGGGCATTTATCATGATAGAATCTATAGGGCAATTTAGGGTTATATCTTCCATAGCAACAACATTATATTCATAATCTTCAACGATATACAAAGTTCCTGAGGTTACAACAGTGTCGCCACATGGGGTGATGGTATAAACATTTATTGTTAGTTCTTCATCACCTTCAGCAATACCATCTGCTATCGTAGAAATGTTTAGTATAGCCGTATCATTACCTGCAGCAAAGAATATGCTGTCGGCAATCGCATCATAATCAACCCCATTTGTTGCGGATCCCAAGATGTCTATATCTAAGGTTAAATCGCCTATTGTATCTGGTCTTACAAATGTAAAAGCAGCATCAATACATCCTTCTAAAACTGCGGTGTCACCAACGATGGAGTTTAAACTTGAAGCAGCTGAAATATTCACTTCCACAGCATTTGAAGAAAAACTTCCCCCTTCTATGAATACACCAGAATCATAAGCTTCATCTCCAGCATCTCCAATAGCCAGTTTAATATGATAAGTTTGGTTACAATTTACAGCAGCTTTAGCTTGTAATACTACGGTTTTTCCGTCATACTCATAATCATTAGTAGTATTTTGAGTATAAAAAACGTTATAAGAAGCCCATGCTGGGTCAATAGCAGCACAAGTGGCAGGAAAGCCAAAAGCACCTGCTACACCAGGATTTATGGTGTTGATGGATACAGGTGTAGATGTAAAATTGATTGGGTTAGATGGGTCAGGAACTAATGCAATGTTGTATGCTGTATAATTTCCACCAGCTGGATTAGGCCCCGTTAGAAAAAAGCCGAAAGCATCGTTTACTGTTCCGCAGACATATTCTTCATACTCTTCGGAAGCAAATACATAGTTAAACTTGATGGTGTCTCCTTGAGGAACAAAATCAAACTCTACCACACATTGATCAAAAATTTGATTGGGAGTTATGGATTGTAAATCTGGGTCTACTCCAAGCGTTAATCCGCCATTTCCTCCTAGGCTAACTCCTCCTCCTGTATTTAAGAAGCTGGCCATTTGTACATCTCCAGTCCCCAAAATTAAACCACTTGAAATCCCTGTAGAATTTGATAAATCGCTAAATTCTCCAACTTGCTCTTCCACAAAGCCAGCAGAGCCTCCATTGTATTGAATGTTTGATACACTAACACCGTTTCCAACCAAGACATTTTGGACATAACTAGCAACAGAAGCGTTGTTGTTTACAGTTACCTGGGCATTAGCAAAAAATGGAATGGTAGCAATTAGGTATATTATTTTTTTCATGAGAATATGGAATTATAAACTTAGGACTCTAAATAGGCGTAATAGGTTGCCTTTAAGTAAATTAAAAGTTGGAATTATATTCCCACATTTGACTATAAGCAGTATCTTAGGCAAGATTTTTGAAACTTTAAATAAGATTTATAGTTAAAGCCATTATGATGCGTATAAAAGGAATAGTTTTAATTGTTGTGACAATCATTACTTTAAGTGGTTGTTTTGAGTATGAGGACGTTGATTTTAAAGGGGTTCAAAACTTTAGTTTAGCTGATAGAACAAAAGAAAATGTTTTAATAAGGTTGGATTTAAAAGTAGACAATCCCAACACCTATAATATTACCATTAAGCCGACAACATTGGATGTATTTATTAATGGCAAACATGCTGGTAAAACTAAAATGAAAGATAAAATAGTTTTGAAGAAAAATACGACTGGAGTATACCCACTATATCTTCAAGCGAAGACTAAAGAAATTATGGGAGCTGTAACAGGTTCTTTAGGTTCGTTATTTTCTGGTAAAGTTAAAGTTGGGGTAAAAGGGAACGTCAAAGCCAAAGTTTATGGTGTAGGGAAGAAGTTTTATTTGAATGAAGAAGAAACTGTTAGCTTAAAAGGTTTAATGTAGCCAAAATCTAATTTAAGAATTAATTTAACGAGAAGTTAACCAGAGATAGCAATGAATAATCATCCAATTGGAATATTTGATTCAGGAGTGGGAGGTTTGACAGTATGGAAAACATTGCTCAAAATTTTTAAAAATGAGTCGTTTGTTTATTATGCAGACAATAAAAATTGTCCATACGGGAATAAAACCGATCAAGAGATTACCGATTTAAGTAAAGCGATTGTTGAGTTTTTGATTGCCCAAAATTGTAAAATGATTATTGTCGCTTGTAATACTGCCACATCAGCAGCTATTCAAACGTTACGGTCGACCTACACAATACCCATTGTTGGAATTGAGCCAGCAATTAAACCCGCTTCAATTTTGACAAAAACTGGCAATGTAGGTGTTTTGGCTACCCAAGGAACAATTAATGGAGGACATTTTAAAACTACTTCAGAGAAATTTGCTAAGAATAAAAATGTGATTACTCAAATAGGCTATGGGCTTGTTAAATTGGTTGAAGAGAATAAGGTTTATTCTGTAGAGATGGAGGCTTTACTTAAACAGTATATTGAACCAATGTTGGAAGAGGAAGTGGATTATATTGTATTAGGGTGCACCCATTACCCTCTTCTAACGGAGCAAATTCATAAAATTACAGGAGGAAATATTGAGTTGTTAGAACCATCGGAGGCCATCGCTAAGCAGACAAGAAAAATATTAGAGGAAGCTCATTTATTGAGTGATAGTCCTGAAAGATCAACTCAAATTTATACATCAGGAGATGCCGTCAATTTGATTGAGCAGATATTGGAACAACTTAAAATTGATCAACAAGAAAAAATAGAAGTTTATCGGTTAGTATAGCTTAGGATTGGGTATCGATAAAAAGTCATTATATTCGTAACTTTACACAGGTTAAATTATTATGGAGGAACAAGCAAATAAAGGAAAAAAGAAAGATGGAATTTATATTGTAATCATCGTTTTATTATTAGCTGGAATAGGTTATTTAGCTTTTGCATTGGGAGAAGCCAATAAACAAAATAAAACACATGAATCTTCAATAACTGCATTGTTGAAAGAGAAAGAGGACCTCAATACGATTCTTAAAAACTCTGGAATTATAGAAGAGTCTGATGATGCAGCTCTTCGACAAAATTTGGTTAGTCTATTGGATCAATATGATAATATTGAAATAGAAAATCAAGAGATGCAAGATAGTATAGATAACCAAAGAGCACGTATCACAAGTCTAATCGAAGAGGTTGATGGATTAAAAAATCAACAAAAGAGAGATTGGGGAAGAATTTATAAGCTAAAGAAGGAGACAGAAACCCTGCGAGATATTATGAAAGGGTATATCCATACGATAGATTCCTTAAATACATTAAATGGGAAATTACAAAATACCATTATCATTAAGGATAACCAGATTACTGAGGTGTCTTCAGAAAGAGATCAAGTGAAATCTGAGCTGGACAAAACCAAGAATATGGTGGCTTTAGGATCTGTTTTACAAACTGCTGGAATTACAGCTAATGCCATTATTGTAAAAAATAGTGGAAAGCAGGTTGAAACTTCTAGAGCTAAACGAACAAATATGATAAAGTCCTGCTTTACCATTATAGAAAATAAAATAGCTAAAGCAGGAAATAAAGAAATCATAATGGTAGTGATTGATCCTAATGGAAAAGTCTTAAAAAATAGCTCATCCTTTAATTTTGATGCTAAGGGAGCTTCAAAAGCTGGAAGTGTGAAAAGACAAATTAATTACCAAAATCAAAATGTGGATTTATGTATTTACTTTGAGGTAGAAGGTAAAATAGATCCAGGTACTTATACAACTGAAATATATGCTGAAGGAGCCAAAATTGGTTCAACAACTTTTGCCTTGAAATAAAAACTAAACTATGAAATACTTTTTTGTTATTGCTACATTTATCTTTATGACGCTATCATTGAATAGTTGTATTGATGATGGGTTTTCCGAGCTAGATTTAAAAGAACAAGCGAATGGGGCTCCTGGTAGAATTGTGGTTGTATTAGACAAACCATACTGGGAAACGAACCTTGCTAAAGCTATCAAAGAAACTTTAGGAAAACCTGTTGAAACTTTGCCTCAACAAGAGCCTTTGTTTGATGTTTTAATTGTAGATAACTCATCTTTTGATCAAGCGTTAAAAACAAATCATACCGTTTTGATTTTTGAGGTGAATAAAGCGAGGAAATCTATCTCACTGAATTTTAATGATCCTACTAAAGATATTTGGGCAAAGGGACAGAAAGTTTATAAAATTTCGGGAGGAAATACGGTCGATATTACTGATCAGTATATGTTGTATGCTCCGACTTTGATTAATGAATTGAGTGCTTCAGCAATAACAGGTTTGCAAGAAGAATATAAGAAAGGGTATAACAAAGCAATAAAAGAGGAACTAGAGATTACTATGGATTTATCGATGAATGTTCCCAACACTATGAAAGTAGCAGAAAACTTTAATGAGTTAATCTGGATGCAACAAATACGATCAAAACATTCAGACGGTCTAAATCATGAAATTCAACAAGGTTTATTGGTTTATACCTATCCGTTTATTGATGATAGTACTTTTACATTAGAATATCAATTGAATAAAAGAGATAGTGTTCTTAAAAAGTATATCCATGGTGAGAAAGAGGGTACTTATATGGCTACAGAGCGATCACCTAGTTTTTATCCAGAATATGTTGAGAAAGAGTATAATGAGAATTATGTTTTTGAAATGAAAGGCCTTTGGAAAATGGAAAATAGTTTAATGGGAGGCCCATTTATTAGTGTGAGTCAAGTTGACAAAGAAAAAAATAGAGTCATTACTGTTGAGGGGTATATTTTTGCTCCAAAATTTCAAAAACAACCCTATTTAAGAGAATTGGAAGCCATGATTTATTCATTAGATTTTTAATCACTTTAACAGGCTTATTTTCTAAAGAGTATAAAAATTAACCAGCCTTTGTGTATAGGTTTTAGTGTTAAGTTCAAAAGGTATTGTTAAAGGCTTTACCTTTCCCCTTGTATGAGTACCATAGATATTGTTATTGTTGTTCCACTTATTTGGGCTGCTTACAGAGGGTTTAAAAAAGGGTTGATTATTGAAATAAGTAGTTTGATTGCCCTTGGTTTAGGCGTATGGGGGGCGATTCATTTTTCTGATTATATTGCTGAAATTATTACTGGTAAAGTAGAGGATAAATATGTTCCCTTAGCTTCATTTACAGTCACCTTTATTTTAATTGTCGCAAGTGTTTTTGTTTTAGGTAAAATTTTGGAAAAGTTTATTAATTTAATTCAATTAAAATTGGTAAATAAAGCTGCTGGAGCTGGTTTTGGTGTAATAAAAGTGCTTTTAATAATTAGTGTGATTTTGGTCATTATTAATTCTTATGACGAGCAACTCAATTTGATTCCTCAAGAAGTTAAAGATGAGTCGGCGTTGTATTATCCGCTTTCAGATTTTTCCCAAACAGTGATCCCTGCTTTAAAGGAAAACAAAATGTTTGAGCAAGTTGAGGTTCCATCTGTGAATGTAGATTCTTTACTTATAGATAAAGCAATTGAGAGTCAACTCCATTAATGAATATTACCAACTAGTGGTGACAACAACTTTTAACTTCTGTTCCATCTTCACTCAAAGGGGGGCTGATATAAGGAATATCTAGGTTCATACCTCTTAGAATAAAGAGAATACCAAATAAAACCATTACATAAGGAATTGCTCTGGTCATTTTGTTGCGTATAGTGGCCGATATTGAACTAGAAAAGTAAGGTAATGCAAAAAGCATAGGTAATGTTCCCAGTCCAAAGAAAAGCATAAATAAAGCTCCCGAACTGATGCTTCCATAGGCAACAGATCCAACCATAGCAACCCATACTAGACCACATGGGAGCAGACCATTTAATAGCCCAAGAATGAGTAAAGATGAGTTCGATTTTTTTGTTAGATATTTCCCCAATTTATTTTTTACCCAGTTGTTGAATTTTAGGTATAAAGAACTGGTAAATTTTACATTTTTTAAAATACGTGGAAGTAATACAGAAATAATAATAAGAATACCAATAGTGATACTAACATACTGTAAAATACCAGCAAGCTTTAACCCTGTTCCAAATACTCCTAATAATGTTCCAAGTAGAACATACGTCGTTATTCTTCCAAAATTATAAAACAATATTCCTATTGTTTTAGTAAGGTTATTTGTACGATTTAATGGTAAAGCAAAGGCAATTGGACCACACATTCCCACACAGTGGAAACTGCCTGCAAATCCCATTATAAAAGCTGCTGTGATTAAGTCCATAATTAAATTTTTATTCTTCCTTTATCTACATAGAAATCACTTTCATTGGTTTTCCATGATAATAAAAGGTTGTAATAGCCTTCTGTAATTTTTTCTTTAGGAATCAGTTGAATATTTCCAGCTTCTTTAGAAAAAGAAAAATGTTTATCTAGTTTTCCATTTTCAGGGCGATAAAGGTGAATGACTCCATTGGTAACACTATCCATGCTAACCGAGTTAGGAAACTCAATCGCTAAGAATTGTTGATCAACACTAATTTTAATCTGATCTTTTATCGCTTTACTGTTTTTTATTGCTTGAATTTTTTGTTCAAACTTTACCCCTTCTTCGTAGTAGTTTTCTTCTACTAAATCGCTAGATGTACGAATCATTGTTATTACCATAAACATGAAGTATGATATAAACAAAACAATAGCGATTACAATTCCTTTTCCCCAGTTCATAGTTTCTTTTTTTAAAGTGTTGGTCCCATAAAGGTAGTTCTTACTTTTGAAATAAGTTTACCATCTCCATAAACACCAATAATAAATACCATTTTACCTGCATCAATATCAAACTCTTTTTTCTTCATAATGATGGCAAAGTTTTTCTTTAATTCTGTTTGAGGCTCTAAGGTAAATTCAATTGGTGGAATTTCTCCATTTCCTTCAAGAATTTTTAAGGTAACTTTTTTGGTGTCTTTAGTCTTGTTTACAAGTCCTAAATTGTAAGTATTACTAATTCTTGTATCATCAACCTTTTGGAAAGTGGTTCCTCTTAATCTTGTAATTGTACTTTCAAAATCACTTCTTGTAATCGTTAAATAACCTAATACTCCTACTATGATCACTAATACAACAGAATAAGCCAATGTTCTAATGTTCCATTGAAATCCTTTTTCACCTGTTTCAATACCCTCCTCAGAGATATAGCCGATAAGCCCTTTTTCAAGGCCTACGCTTTCCATCATAAAGTCACAAGCATCCATACAAGCGGTACAGTTTACACATTCTAATTGAGTTCCGTTACGAATATCAATTCCTGTTGGGCAAACATGAATACATTGTTTACAATCGATACAATCTCCTTTTCCAAGAGCTTTACGGTCTTCATTTTTTCTAAATTTAGCTCTTCCCTTTTCTCCTTCCCCTCTTTTGTGATCATAGGCTACATTAATTGACTTGCCATCTAATAGTACCCCTTGCAATCTTCCATAAGGACAAATTGTGGTACAAACTTGCTCTCTTAAGAATGCAAAAACACCGTAGAAAACGGATGAAAAAATAATAATGGCAACTAAACCTCCAACATGATTAAGCGGGTTGTCTAATTGTATTTCAATCAGTTTTTCTGCTCCAATAATATAAGCTAAGAATGTATTGGCGATTAAAAATGAAATTAGCCAGAAAATGGTATGCTTCAGTACTTTTTTAAAAGTCTTTTTACCATCCCAAGGAGCTTTGTTTAACTTTTTCTGTTTGGTCCAATCTCCCTCAATTACATATTCTATTCTTCGGAATATCATTTCCATAAAAATAGTTTGAGGGCAGGCCCAACCACAAAATAAACGTCCAAAAACGACTGTAAATAAAGAAATAAAGACAACAGCACCAATCATTGATAAGGCAAAAATGTGAAAGTCCTGAGGCCAAAATATTTTACCAAAAACGATAAACTTACGTTCCAAAATATTGAATAGCAATAAAGGTTCTCCTCCTATTTTAATGTGAGGAGCTGCAAATAAAAAGGCGATTAATGTGTAAGCAAAAACCTGTCTGTAGTTAAAGTATTTACCACTTACTTTTTTAGGGTAAACCCATACGCGTTTTCCATCTTTATCGACAGTAGAAATGCCATCCCTAAATTCTTCGTTGTTTGCCATAATTTATTGGTATTATTAGACCTATACAAAGTTGGTTAATATCCAGTATAAAAGTATGTAACTTTCGTTGCATAAAAAACTGTATTTGTATAGTTAAAAAACTGCTAAAAGTCAGCGTTTATATTTATTGTAAGTCTTTGTTGCCTAGTTGTTTAAACTTTTGTTAAAGAAGTGTTAAAGAGCAATTGGATAAAATAAAAAAGCCACTCTAACCTTTTAGAGTGGCTTCTGTTACTTAAACCTTGTAGTCAATTATTTCATTAAGTCTCCCTCTGGAGCTTTTCCTTCTTTAAAGTCTAAAGAATGGATAAATGAAGCTAATTGTTGAATTTGCTTTTCGTTAAATTTACTTTTATGCTCTGGCATTCCATTTGGACGACCATCGCTAATCGAAGTAAAAATATCTCCAGCTGTTCCACCGTATAACCAGTATTTATCAGTTAAGTTTGGTCCAACCGAACCTTCACCGTCAGCCATATGACATACTTTACATGTTCCGTCATAAAGCTCTTTACCAGCTGCTATTTCAGCTTCTTCAGTTAAGAAAGTCACTGTCTCAGCAGAGATTAACAAGTTATTCGCTTTTTTGTATTCGTACACATCTTTTTCCGATTGTGCCATTTCCATAACATAAGCTTCTTCTTGTAATGGCCAAACTTTAAATGTTTGATACATTCCCCAGTAGATGACTGAGAAAATGATTGTTCCATAGAACATCCATACCCACCATGGTGGTAGTACGTTGTCTAGCTCTTTAATTCCATCATAATCATGATCTAAAAGAATAGCGTCCTCATTTTCGATAGCTACAGATTTTGTTAGGAAACCAAAACCTTCTTCTTCATACTCAATTTGATTTTCACCTCCTTGGTTTTTAAGTGCTTTAACTCCATTAACAAGAACCAGTAAAGCAATAACTAAGAATCCAATGATTGATAATAAGAAAACGAGTGTTCCATTGCTCATTGGTGTTGGTGCTGGAGTTGAATCAGCTGCAACATTTTCTCCTCCTTTTGGTTCTTCAACGGTAACAGGAGGTGGAGGATTATCAACATAATCAAAAATAGCGTCAACATCTTCTTTACTTAAATGTGCCATTGGCGACATTGCCGCTGGAGAGAAATCCCATACCGCAGCAGCCATTTTAGATTTTCCGCTTTCGTATAAGTCATTTGGGTTAGCAATCCATTCATAAAGCATTTCTGCTTCTCCTGCTTCTTCCCATTTTGCTTTTGCTCCCTCTAATTTAGGACCAATAGATTTTTTATCTATCTTATGACAAGCAGCACAATTTTGTTTGAATAATTTTGCTCCGTCTTGTGCATTTACCGTAAACAAGGCCGATAAAAACACTGATAGTACAAGAATTCCTTTGTTATATTTTTTCATTTTCTTCGTATTTAAATTTTTAACTCTACTAATCGTCAGATAATGGAATTTGTTCTAGAGTTTCTACTCTTTTCTTATCTACTCTTAGCGCCCAAATTAACACCCCTGTGAAGAAGGTTATAAATATGACTAGCGATATAACAGGGTATATTTCAACCCCGTCAATTGTCGCTAAATTATCTTTTATAAATCTTAACATATCGTTTGTATTATTCTTCGATTTCTTCTGCTTTAATGTCTTTTCCTAATCTTTGTAGGTAAGCAACTAACGCAACGATCTCTTTAGATTTAACACTTTCTATTGCAGCAGCTTGATCTTCTTCAGAGTCATCAGCTTTAATCTTTGTAACAATGTTTGTTGCAATTTCTAAAGCTTGCTCTTCTAAGTCGGCCATTGCTTTTTCTTCGTAACCTTCTTCATAAGGTACACCAAGTGTACGCATCGCTGAAATTTTACCTTGTAATAAAGAAAGATCCATTTCGTCTTCGATAATCCAAGGATAAGCTGGCATCAATGATCCTGGAGACATGTCTTTAGGAACTTTCATGTGTTTGTAGTGCCAGTCATCACCTCTTTTTCCTCCTTCACGAGCTAAATCTGGTCCAGTTCTTTTAGATCCCCATAAGTGTGGATGATCGTAAACAAACTCCCCTGATTTAGAATATTCACCGTAACGAACGGTCTCAAAACGAACAGGTCTAATCATTTGCGAGTGACAGTTGTTACATCCCTCTCTAATATAAATATCACGTCCTTCTAATTCTAATGGAGTATATGGTTTTACACTTGCAATAGTAGGAATGTTTGAATCTACAATAGATACTGGAATAATTTGTACAACCCCACCAATCGCAACAGCTACTAATGCTAAAATTGTAAACTTAATTGGTTTTCTTTCAATAGCTCCGTGCCAACCTTCGTTTGCAAAACGGTGTTTTTTGTTTAATGGAGCAGCTTCTGCAGCTTCTTCTGGTAAGAATTCTCCTACGGCAGCAGTTTTAAATAAGTTGTAAGTACCTATGATAGCTCCAACTAGATAAATTAACCCACCAAATGCTCTCATAGTATAAAGCGGTGCTAATTGTGTAACTGTATCTAAGAACTCACCGTGAACTAAAGTTCCATCAGGATTAAACTCTTGCCACATTAATCCTTGAACAAATCCAGCCCAGTACATAGGTAATGCCCAGAATAAGATTCCTAACGTAGCAACCCAGAAGTGAACATTAGCTAATTTAGTAGAGTATAATTTTGTTTTCCACATTTTAGGGAATAACCAGTATAACATACCAAAAGTCATCATCCCATTCCATCCTAATCCACCTACGTGAACGTGAGCAACAGTCCAATCTGTAAAGTGAGAAATAATGTTTACGTTTTTAAGTGATAACATTGGTCCTTCAAATGTTGACATCCCGTATGCTGTAATGGCAACAACCATAAACTTTAATACCACATTATCTCTTACTTTATCCCAAGCACCTCTCAATGTTAATAATCCATTTAACATACCTCCCCAAGATGGAGCAATCAACATTACTGAAAATACAGTACCTAAAGATTGTGCCCATTCTGGTAAAGAAGTGTATAATAAGTGGTGAGGTCCAGCCCAGATATATAAGAAAATTAATGCCCAGAAGTGAATAATCGATAATCTGTATGAGTATACAGGTCTGTTAGCCGCTTTAGGAACAAAGTAGTACATTAACCCTAAGTAAGGAGTTGTTAAGAAGAATGCTACGGCATTATGTCCATACCACCATTGTACTAAGGCATCCTGAACTCCTGAATACCAAGAATAACTTTTCATGAAAGAAATTGGTAATTCGAATGAGTTGAAGATATGCAACATTGCAACTGTAATGAATGTAGCGATATAGAACCAAATAGCAACATACATGTGTTGAACCCTTCTCTTCAAAATTGTCCAAATCATGTTGGCACCAAAAGCAACCCACATTAATGCAATTAAAATATCAATCCACCACTCTAGCTCTGCATATTCCTTACTAGAAGTATATCCTAAAGGAAGCGTTACTGCAGCACATACAATGATAAATTGCCATCCCCAGAAGTTAATATTACTCAATGCGTCACTAGCCATTCTAGTTTTTAATAAACGCTGTAGTGAGTAGTAAACACCTGTGAAAATACCATTTCCTACAAATGCAAAAATCACAGCATTAGTGTGTAATGGACGAATACGACCAAATGAAAGAATTTTAATATTCAAATAGTCATTAAAAAACTGTGGGAAAGCTAGCCAAGAGGCAGCAATTAACCCTACTAACATCCCTACGACACCCCAGATAAGTGTTGCATATGCAAACTTCTTTACAATCTTGTTGTCGTAATTAAACTTTTCTAGTTCCATTTACTTGTTTTTTTGGTTTATATTTTCTTTTTCGATTTCATCATCGAATAACATTCTTACAGATGGCGTGTAATCATCGTCAAATTGACCATCTTTTGTTGCCCAGAAAAAAGACACTAAAAAGAATAGCGCGATTGAAAAACTTACTCCTATCATTAAATAGATTATCCCCATGATGACATTTTAATGACAAAAATAGAACCTATTAACTATTTTTAACATCTTGTTCAATCATGTAATAACATGATTTTAGTCAGTTTTGAATTTTCTACGGGTATAAATGGCAATAGAAAAGGTAGTAAGTAATACCACAGAAATTGAGCTTACTGGCATTAGAATTGCTGCTACTAAGGGAGTTAGGAAATTAAAGACAGCGAAAGATAACCCGATAATGTTATAAAGCAATGAAAAAGCATAGCTCATCTTTAATGTCGTAATACTGTATTTTCCTAAGTCTAAAAATAAAGGTAGGTGGTGCAATCTTCTGGCATCTAAAATTCCATCACATGCTGGTGAAAAATTATAGACGTCATCAGAAATAACAATTCCAACATCACTTTGTTTTAGTGCTCCAGCATCATTTAGACCATCGCCTAGCATCAGTACTGTTTTTCCTTTGGTTTTTAGTTTCTTAATGTACTCAAGTTTGTCTATAGGTTGCTGATTAAAGTGAAGTTGGTTTTCATTGGGGAAGTATTTTTTTAGGTTTTCTAATTCACTGTTATTGTCACCAGAAAGAACATGCAGATTGTATTGTTCTCCCAACTCTTTGATAATCGATAAAAATTCTTTTCTATACTCGTTTTCTATTTTATAGTAACCAATATAATTCGCTCCATATTTAATGTGTACCTCTGAGGCTAACGAGTCACTTTGGGGAACACCAACCCATGAGCGAGATCCAATTAACAATAATGTGCCATTAACGGTTCCTTGGATTCCTTTTCCAGCAACTTCTTGGTAGTCTTCAACAATACTGGGTTTTGAGTGTTTGCTTTTAAGATGGTTGTATAGCGCAACACTTAAAGGGTGAGAAGAGTTCCGTACCAATGAGAAGATAGCGCGCTCTTTTTCTGGAGTAAGTTCTTCTCCAATAAAAGTTTGTTTTGAAGTGTTTCCAGTAGTTATTGTCCCTGTTTTATCAAAAACAATATCGGTAACTCTTCCCATTTGTTCAATGGCATCAGCATTTTTTAAATACAATTTTTTTCTTCCTGCTGCTCTTAGTGCGTTCCCAAAAGTAAAAGGAATAGAGAGTGCTAGTGCACATGGGCAGGCTACAATTAGTACAGCAGTGATAATATTAATCACATTAGAGGGATCTATAAAGTACCAAATTATACCTGTAATAGCTGCAATAATAATGATGATAAAAATAAAAACCTGGCTTAAACGGTCTGTAAGTGCTTTAAGGGAGCCTTTGTCTTCTTCCTCTTTATCAAAAGCTTTTTGATTCCATAGTTGTGTAAGGTAGCTTTGTTCTACTTTTTTCAGAATTTTTAATTCTATCGCATCTCCTACTTGCTTTCCTCCTGCAAAAATTTCTTCTCCTTTATATTTGACTATAGGCTTTGATTCTCCAGTAACAAAGCTATAATCAATTCTAGCTTTTTCGGACTTAAGAATGGCATCAGCAGGGATTATTTCTTCATTTTTAATCAAAATGATGTCTCCCTCTTCAATGTTATTAAGGGGTACAATCTCTTCTGAATCTTCTTTTATTTTGGTAACAGCCAAAGGAAAGTAAGATTTATAATCCCTCTCAAACGATAAAGCTTGATAAGTTTTATTTTGGAAGAGTTTACCGATTAACAAAAAGAGTACAAAACCAGCGAACGAGTCCATGTATCCTGGTCCATTGTTGCTAAAAATGTCGTAGACACTTCTTGCATAAAGCACCAAAATTCCTAAAGTAATAGGAACATCAAGGTTGAGTGTTTTTGCACGCAATGCTTTAAAAGCTGATGTCCAATAGTCTTTTGCTGAGAAAAGAATAATAGGGATTGAAAACCCAAAAATTAACCAAGCAAAAAACGCTCTAAACTCCAAAAAAGAGCTATCAAAGTTTAAGTATTCAGGGAAACTGAATAACATGATGTTACTAAAACAAAACCCTGCGACCCCCAACTTATAAAACATGGCTTTAGAGGTCGATTTTTGTTTGTTTTCGTTGCCACCACTAAACTTTGGAGGATAGCCTATTTTGTCGAGTAATGTCGCCAATTCTTGGAAAGAAACAATACTAATATTAAAGGTAATGGACGCTTCTTTTTTAACAAAGTTGACCTCGGAAGAAAGGACTCCATTATTTAATTTGTGAAGATTCTCCAATAACCAAATACATGAGCTACAATGAATTTCAGGTAAGAACAGTCGAACCTTTCTAAGATCACCTTCTCTAAAATCAAAGATGTCGTTGGCTATTTCCTCGATGTCGAGAAATTTGTATTTATCTGAATTACTAAAAGAAGGTTTTATCCCAGGAGTGTTCTCAAGTTCGTAGTAATTATCTAGGTTGGTATTGTTGATAATTTCAAAAACAGTCTTACAGCCATTACAACAAAAACATTTGTCCTCTAGTTGTATAGGTTCTGCACCACAATCATCTCCACAATGATAACATTTATGTTCTGCATTTGTACTCAAGCTATTCTTTTAGATAAGAGCTGCAAAATTCAAAGAATTTAGCAAGTATAAAAATAACAAAAATCAGGCTTTAAACTATATTATCTTATCCATATAGCTAAATTTTGAGTTGTTACTTATTTAGAATACCATTGTTGAATGAGCTTTTCTGCAGGTTTACCCTGAGGGGTATAGCTGTTTTTGGGGAGGTCTCGAAGGTCAACGTCATTACCATACCATTTCCAAATAAATCCTCCAGCAACACAATCTAGTTGATACACTTTTTCAAAAAAAACTTCATAACCATTGGTTTGATTGTTATAATTGGTGGGAATTTTTTTGTTGGATTCGATTTCCCATTGTTTACCTAAAGAAAAATCACAGCTTCGATAACCAAATTCAGTGAAGATAATGGATTTACCTTGTGTTGCTGAAAAGCGTTTGAGTTTAGGAGTTATTTTATCCCATCCTTTCATTAAGTCTTGTTTTGATGGCGATTTTTTTAACGAAATGGGGAAATAGCCGTCTATACCAATGTAGTCTAGTTCTTTCCAAAAGGTAATGTTTTGATAATTATCCCAATTAGCTGCGTAAGTTAATTTCCCTTTATATATTTTTCGAATCCTTTTAATTAATTCAATAAAAAATAAACTGTCTTTTTGCGTGGCGGATTTCAGTTCAACACCTATACATAAAATGTCAATTTTGTTTTCTTCAGCAAATTGAGCAAAAATGAGCATTTTTTTAGCAAAGTTAACTTTCCATGTATACCAATCTTTGGTGTTGAAATTTAACGTGCCTGCCCATCCAATATTCTCCACAAATATATGGGGTTTTAGCATGGTTTTTAATCCAGATTGTTGTGCATCTTCGACAAGTTTTTTCAGGTTAATTCTATAATCTCCCCAATAGTTCCCTTCGATTTCATAATAAATTTCAGGACGATTTTCTTTCATTAAAAGATAGGGAGTTAGAGCAATGTAATTGGCGTTAATGGCGGTTAGTTTTTCTGAAATAACACCGTCAAATGACTTTTTCGATGAAACGATATTGACACCATTTATTTTCTGTCCTATGCAACCAATAGTAACAAGAAAAGCGGTCAATACTATCACTAGTTTATTCATGGTGTGTTGAACGATTTTTGACCAAATAAGTTCACCCAGTTATCTTCTGTAACCGACATTAAAGTGAAGTTGTAGGACGTTGCATGATTTAACACAGGAAGAGAAGAAGTATCAGTAATGTTTAGAACAACATTAGAGAGGTCGTAAAATTGCCAAGAGTTGTCATAGGTATAAGTTCCGCTAATTAAGTTATTGGAGCTGTCTGCTACTACTTGGAAGTGTATTTTATTATAATGTGTGGGGTTTTCTATCCAGTTGAACATTGGCTGGATTCCATTTGTTGTTACAGTAATTGAATTAGGGTTCCATAAAGTGGGTTGAGTATTGACTTTTATATGAACGGGATCACAAATTCGAACTTGTCCATTAACCTCATACGTTACGATTCCCCATCTATCATTTTTGTTTTCAATAATTGGAAAACGCCTAAGGTAACCGTTAAAAACATATTCCTCTGTTACTTCAAGCGGTAAATAAAGAGAATAATTGTATGGGTTAATATTATCATTAAGCGTTTCGTAATATTTAAAATTATTCGCACCAGCTACAGGATAAAAAAACATGGAAACAGGAAAGTCTTCTTCACCCATAAACCCTTGAGGCATACCAGCAGCGCAAGCAATGATATACTCAGAAGAGGTGACTAAACCATCTTGTTCTAAGTCGTAGGCTAAGGTTCGTGTTGGTGTTTTATTGCATGAAAAAAGCCCTATAATCCCCGAAAAAAGGATGATTCTAATGTACATATCTTATTCCAATGTTAAAGGTGTTCCCTAATCCAGAGTTGGTTCCCCTTAAAAAGTTGGTGTAAAGTAGTTCTAGGTTTAGTTTAGAAGTCAATTGATATTTGAAGCCTAGACCAGCAGCACTATAATTAGCAGCAGTAGTTATTCCATCATTGTAACTATGTGGGTTGTATTGATTTCTGATAACATGAGAAGCTATTCCGTAAAATGTAGTTTTTGGAGTAGGGAATAGGCTATAAATTACAGTGAAAGGGAGGTCCACAGCCGAAGCTTGGTTTTGTTTATATCCTATTCGATACCAGATGTCTGCTTCTAAAAAGAGTTGAGATTTTCTAAAGCTTTTAACGTAAAAGAATTGTGTCCATGATTGAATACGGTCCCAATCTAAAAAGTATAAGGCGTTATTTCCGTTAACATCTGCGCTTCTTCCTTCTGGAGCAACAGTAGTAGGGAATAATAAGCTACTTTGTACGGTAAAGTTAGCTTCATTTTTAAAGGGTTGAAGCTTTATACGCGGTCCTACATAAGATAAGCCAACTCGCGTTGAATCATCGTTTGTGAATTCAAAAGCTCTACCAATTTTAGAAAAACGATCTGATGAAGATCTTCCAGAACTACCAAGTTTGATGTCTAAACCTAGATTAACTCTAGCGTTCTTAGAAGTTCCATAAGTAAACTGAATTAAAGAGGAGTAAAAAGTTTCTCTGAAACCATCATAAGTAGTGCCCATCCATTCTGATTTACTTTGCGTATACATCGCATTAAATAATGAGATGTCAAACTTGCCTTTTCTAAGTAGAGATCCAGCATTGTAAGTTTGTAAATTAAAAGCAACAGGATCGCCTAATTCAGTGATAATAGGTTGTATATTTGCTTGTGCATTAACCGACCAATCGTAATTGTAATAGCCATATTTTGTTTTTGTGTCAATCTTGTTTGTTCGATAACTATTGATATACTCTAAAACATTTTTTGCTTTGAGTTTAAAATCACTCGTATACCATTTAAATATTTCAGAAATTTCAACCGTTTCTCCCTCTATTTTGATAAAATTGGGATTGTTTAAGGCTGTTTTGGTTTGCTCTTCCAGTTGAATTTCAAGCGTTGCAGGATAATAAGCTTCATTGATAATTGGTGGACAATCTTTAGCTCCACAAACTAAGACAAAGTGAAGTCTAGGGTCTTGATAAGTAGGGCGCATAAATTCGTTTTCTAAGTGATTTAGCGTCCATTTTTTACCGGCTATGTTGTGTTTTATTCCGTCAAAGAAACCAGAGATGTCCATAGGGCTTGTGACAGGCCAGTTTTTTCTTATTTCATTAATAACAAGGAGGTTGTAGGAGTTGATGAGGTAAGCTTTTTGTTGATTAGTTTCCAGATTGGAAAACTCGATTGAATTGATGTTGTCGATTAATTTTGCTAAGGTTTCACTTTCTTGTATTCCTGCATAGTCGACCTTTCCATCTTTTACATTTTGAATAAAGAAATTGTTAGCTTGGTCAAAAAAAGTAGTGATATCTTGAGCCCATATAGCCGAACTCATCCATAACGTTATGACTAAAAGGTGGATTTTTTTCATCGTCGTAAGTGTTGTATTTTGGTATTGAGACGCAATTTACTAAACTTCCTTACAGCAATTTTTAAAATACTTATAAATAGATTGAAAATCTTGTAAGGACTAGGGGATTATTTTAACTAATATTCAAACACAAATCCAACAAACTATATTATCTTTGTACGCATGAGCGATGCTATACAACACGAATGCGGAATTGCTCTTCTGAGACTGAAGAAACCGCTAGAGTTTTACCATAAAAAATACGGAACAGCGTTTTATGGATTAAACAAAATGTATTTGCTAATGGAAAAGCAGCACAATCGAGGGCAAGATGGCGCTGGAATAGCAAATATTAAGTTCGATATGGAGCCGGGAAATCGTTACATTAGTCGGCATAGAAGTGTTGCTCAAAAACCAATTCAGGACTTATTCTCTTATGTCAATGAACGGTTTAAAAAACTGGAATTAAATGATCCTGAAAAGTTAAATGATGTTCAATGGTTAAAGCAAAACGAGGGCTTTACAGGAGAATTGTTTTTAGGGCATTTAAGGTATGGGACTTATGGTAAAAATAGTATTGAAAATTGCCACCCATTTTTAAGAACAAACAATTGGATGACTAAAAACTTAGCATTGGCGGGGAACTTTAACCTAACCAATGTAGATGAATTGTTTGGACTTTTAGTAGATATTGGTCAACATCCAAAGCAAAAATCTGATACCGTTACGGTATTAGAGAAAATAGGACATTATTTAGATGATGCTAACCAACAGTTGTTTGAGAAATATAAGGCTGAGGGAAAGAGTTATGTAGAAATCTCTGAATTAATTGCTCAAAATATTGATATTCAAAAAATATTACAGCAATCAGCAGTAGATTGGGATGGAGGGTATGTGATGGCTGGATTATTGGGGCATGGAGATGCTTTTGTTTTGAGAGACCCCAATGGAATTAGACCTGCATTTTGGTACGACGATGAAGAGATTACGGTTGTAGCTTCAGAAAGACCAATTATTCAAACAGCTTTTAATATAAAATGGGAAGAGATTCAAGAAGTTACACCTGGAAGTGCGTTGATTATTCCTAAAAATGGAGCGGTTGAGGAGAAAAGTGTCAAACCTAAACTAGAAGAAAAACAATGTTCATTTGAACGTATTTATTTCTCTAGAGGGACGGATAAAGACATCTACCAAGAACGCTTAGAATTGGGGAGGTTAGTTACTCCAAAAGTTTTAGAAGCGGTTGATTATGATTTAAGAAACTCTGTTTTTTCATTCATTCCCAATACAGCAGAGACTGCATACTACGGAATGCTAAAAGCTACAGAAAGTTATCTTAACGAAATCAAGCTTAGAAAAATAAAAGAGTTAGGAGATAATCCTAAAGATGAAGATTTGGTTGATATTTTATCTATTCGAACAAGGGCAGATAAAGTAATGGTTAAAGACGCCAAATTAAGAACGTTCATTACGCAAGATGATGCTCGAGACGACATGGTTGCCCATGTCTATGACATTACCTACGGTTCTGTAAAAAGAGAAACAGATAACCTTGTTGTAATAGACGATTCTATTGTGAGGGGAACAACGCTAAAACAAAGTGTAATTAGGATATTAGACCGTTTAAGTCCTAAGAAAATCGTTGTTGTTTCTTCTGCTCCTCAGATTCGTTATCCAGATTGTTATGGTATTGATATGGCAAAGCTGGGAGACTTTATAGCTTTTCAAGCTGCTATAGCTTTGTTGAAAGAACAAGGAAAAGCTCATATTATAGATGAAGTTTATCAAAAGTCTAAGGCACAAGTTGGTTTACCCAAAGAGGACGTTGTAAATTACGTAAAAGAAATCTACGCTCCATTTACTGATGAAGAGATTAGTGAGAAGATTTCTCAGCTACTAACGCACAAAGATATTAATGCTGATGTAACGATTATTTATCAATCGGTTGCTGACTTACACAAGGCCGTTCCGAATAATACTGGAGATTGGTATTTTACTGGAGATTATCCAACACCTGGAGGGAATAAGGTGGTTAATCAGGCATTTGTAAATTATGTAGAAGGAAAGAACGTAAGAGCATATTAAGATGAACAGGACGTATAAAATTGGTATTGTAGCAGCGGCGATTTATATTCTTTTTGAGTTAATAATTGTTTTTTTAGGGTATAATCATAATGCCAATGCGCATGTCATTGCTTTTGGATTTAATACTTTTTGTTTATTGGGTGCTGTAGCCTATAGTATTTTAAGTGAGTTTAATAAAGAACGGCTAAAAGGAAAAGGGGTCAGTTTATTACATGATATAAAGTCGGGGTTAAGAACGGTGAGTACTTATGCTGTTATCATTGCCTTTTTTATCTTTTCATATTATAACTGGATAGATCCTGAATATCCTAAAATTAGGGCAAGGCAGCATCTTGAGCGAACACAGCACGAGAACTTTGATGCTCAAGCAAAAGAAAAGATGATTGCTGCTCCCGAAATGTATGAGGGAAAATCAATTGAAGACATTAGAGATACCAATGAAGCGGCTATTAATATGATTCTACAACCTACTTTTAAGACCATTGTTCCAATGACCTTGTTTTCATTAATCTTATTGGGGATGTTATATACTTTTTTGATTACTGGGTTTAATCGCCTAGTATTAGCTAAACTATTTCAATAATGAGAGATTGTTATATTGTTACAGGTACTACAAGTGGTCTAGGGCTTTCTTTTGTTACCAAACTTCTAAAAGAAGAGGCGCTTGTATATTCTATTTCTAGAAAAGAGAATGATGCTGTAAAAGAGTTAAAGCAGTTGGGATTAAAACACTTTAACTGTGACTTGGCCAATATAGAAGAATTAAATGCTACAATAAGTCAGGTGTTTGACAAGTTACGCCAAGAAAACGTTCAATCGTATACACTAATCAATAATGCTGGTACAATTAATCCAATAGGAGATGTTGGAACACATGACGTAATGGCATTAGCTAATAATATAGACACCAACATTAAAGCACCAATAGTATTGATGGAGGCTTTTATCAAGGAGCTACAAGATGCAGATTTACCCAAGTATATTTTAAATATATCTTCTGGTGCTGGGAGAAAACCGTATGCTGGATGGGCTACTTACTGTGCTTCTAAGGCCGGTTTAGACCTCTTTTCTGCTTGTGTTGGGAAAGAACAAGAAACACAACTTTATCCGATAAAAGTAATTTCTTTTGCTCCTGGGGTGGTAGATACCAACATGCAAGTAACGATTCGTTCGACTAAAAAGGAAGATTTTAACGCTGTTACGCGTTTTATTGACCTAAAGAACAACAAGCAACTTTTAAGTCCCTCATTTGTTGCTCAACAACTTTTAGAGCTATTGCCTAGTGATCAAACTTTAAATGGAGGTTTATACGATATTAGGGATTTTATAGACGAGAAACAAAAGTGATCTTTTAGAAGAAAACCTTTTTAGCCTTTTTTGATGGCTTCGATGGATACTGTTATGCCTTTGTTGCAGCTTGGTTGAATAGGGCGAATCGGTCGATATTTTAACCAAACAACAATTCCATTTTTTTTAAAATCAGCCTCCAGGTTCATTGGTTGAATGATTTGTTGAGTTTCGGGGAGCTCAATTAAGAAGCCGCATCTTTCTTCATCATGGGAAGAATCTAGAACAATCCCTTTAACAAACCCCTCTTTTATCAGGAGTTCTTCATCAACTTTAGAACTTGTAGACGATGGTTGTTCAACAACACTTTTTTTACTTGTACAAGAACAAGCTATAAGGGTATAAAGAAAAAGAGTTGCAACAAGTCGCATGGTTAGTCATTATTTTATGGCTCTAGCAGCATTTAGCATTTTTTGAGCGCTAATTTTTCTAAACTCTCCTAAATCATTACTCTTAATAGTAATGTAAGTACCGTTTACGTTTTTCACCACAACAAAATGATAATTCGGTAGTTTAGAAGCTGTCTTTTCATCCATAGTAGTACTCCCTGATTTTAGAGCTCTTTGGAATAAAAGGTAGTCAGTTCCTTCCTCTATGTATTTGTAATCATATACCTCAGATGTTTCTTTATGGATTTCTTTTTCAAGCCCAACAGATTTTTCTTCATCACCCCAATCTTCAATAGTAATGCTCCAGTTTTTGTTCGAACGCATAGTTAAATCCCACTTCGCCTCCCCATCAGAGTGAGTCACAACTGGATCTTCCAGTCCCTCTTCTTCTTCAGAAATCATAAAATGATTTTCAGGAATAAAAATGGTAGCTTCCAAGTCATAATCATTCATTTCAAACTCTCTTAACTCACTTAAGTCAATAGCAGGCTCTTGTGTGTCTTTTTGATCAACTTTTTCTTCTTTTTGATCAACTTTTTCTTTGTTTTCACCTTCACAAGAAATGAAGAAAGAAGCAATAGCGAGAGTAAAAAATAATTTTTTCATGCGTTTGGTTTTTAGCTTAAAAATAAATCCTAGAAAGGTTATACCACACATGGTTGGTATTACTTACAAATATAATCCAAATGTTTAAATAAAAAAACGTTTTCTGACCTCTCAAATAGTTATGTTTGTAGAAGATAAGAAAAAGAAGCAGTTTAAAATTACAATAATGAGTAATTCAATCACTAAGAAAAAGATATTTAATGACCCTGTTTATGGCTTTATTTCTGTGCCTTATGAGTTAATCTTAGAACTCATCGATCATCCTTATTTTCAGCGTTTAAGGAGAATTAAACAGCTAGGGTTGTCTGACTTAGTCTATCCAGGTGCATTACATACCCGCTTTCATCATGTTGTTGGATGTACTAATCTTATGCAGCAAGCAATTGAGGTTTTACGTTCCAAAGGGCATGAAATTACAGATGAAGAAGCAAAAGGGGTAACATTAGCTATTTTGTTGCATGATATAGGTCATGGTCCCTACTCACATGCATTGGAACATACAATCGCTAAAGGGGTGCATCATGAAGAATTATCCTTATTGTTTATGGAAAAGTTAAACCAAGAATTTAAGGGGCAATTGAGTACAGCAATAGAGATTTTTACCAATAGATATCCTAAAAAGTTTTTGCATCAATTGGTTTCTAGTCAATTAGACATGGACCGATTGGACTATTTAAAAAGGGATAGTTTTTATACCGGTGTTTCTGAAGGGGTTGTAAGTAATCAACGAATTATTAAAATGTTGGATGTTGTCAATGATGAATTGGTAATTCAAGAAAAGGGGATTTATTCCATCGAAAAATTTATTGTAGCCCGTCGTTTAATGTATTGGCAAGTATATTTACATAAAACAGTCATTAGTGCGGAGTTTTTACTCGTTAAAATACTAGAAAGAGCCAAGGAGTTAGCTCAAAATGGTGAAAAACTGTTCTGTAGTCCTTCGCTAGAGTTGTTTTTATATTCAGATATTACTAAAAAAGACTTTGAAAAAGAAGAAGTGTTAAACGCTTTTGCAACTTTAGATGATTATGATGTGTTGGGAGCGATTAAAGTTTGGACAACACATGCTGATAAGGTCCTGTCAACACTTTCGGAGATGTTAACCAATCGTCATTTATTAAAGATCTGGATGCAAAATGAGCCTTTTACAGCGCAAACATTAACTGAATATCAAAAAATAGCTGCTGAAAAATATGGTTTAACTAAAGCAGAGGCAGATTATTTTGTGTTTACAGATGAAATAGAGAATAATGCGTACAACGCGAATAGTGACTCGATAAATATTTTGTATAAGTCTGGTAAAATATTAGACATCACAGAAGCAAGCGATAACTTAAATATTCAGGCACTAACGAAGCCAGTAAAGAAATACTTTTTGTGTTATCCAAGATAATTTTTTAATATTGTAGAAGAACTATTTAATCAACAAATTATGAAAACTTATTTAATATCAATAGTATCAATTTTTGCATTCAGTTTATTGGTGACTTCTTGTGGCCCAGCAACAACTGAGGAAGATCATAAACAAGCAGAGGAGTCTGCAAAAGAGTTAGAAGCAATCGACTACGATAATGTAGAGATGCCAGATTCGGGAGAAGAGACTGAAGATGCTTCTGAAGAAGAGTTTGATGCTGATGCAATGTTAGATTAAGATCATACAACACCTAGGTAAAAGGTCTCTAGTTAATGAATAGCTAGGGACTTTTTTTGTCTTAAGGCAATTATTTTGTTTTTGAGCTAATAAAGAATAAGCCAATAAATGCTAATAGTGCGTTGTATATGATGATTTCAAATCCAAATTTATAGGCTCCAAAAATTCCCAATTCACCTTTTGGAACACCAGGAGCTCCAGTTGAGTAATACCAAAAAAGAGCGATTATTGCAGGTACAAGAATACTTACTATTGGGACAAAGTTGTCTTTCAATTGACGTTTGGTAAGAATCCCGAAAAAGAACAATCCAATCAAAGGTCCATAGGTAAAACCAGCTAATTTCATGAGAAGGCTAATCGCAGCATCTTCTGTAGAGTATTTTAAAAGAATTACAACTAATACAATAACTGCTGACATGATAATATGAACATTCTTTCTTGTTTTTTCTGCTAATGCTGGTTGCTTTTTTTCTATGTCTAAAAAATCGACAGAAAAAGATGTAGTTAATGATGTTAGAGCAGAATCTGCACTACTGTAGGCTGCAGCAATAACCCCTAAAAGAAATAAAATACCAATCGTAGTACCAGTATTGGAATGTAATGCTATTTCAGAGAACAACATATCTGAATCTACTTTAGCTCCTATCCCTGTTTTGCTAGAGTATAGAAATAGAAGCGCTCCAAGTGAAAGAAAAACAAGGTTGACAATAATTAAAACACTAGCCATAGAAAGCATGTTTTTTTGAGCTTCTTTCGTGTTTTTACAACTTAAATTCTTTTGCATCATATCTTGATCCAAACCAGTCATTCCAATGGTAATAAACATTCCTCCAATAAAGTGTTTAAGAAAATGATTGCTGCTATTGATGTCCTCAAAGAAAAAGAGTTTGGAATAAGGGCTATCTTGAATGGTTTTCACTAATCCTCCTGTTTCAGAAACCTTAAGTAAATCACTCAACATATAGATGGTCAATAAAACAGACCCTAACATAAACGCTGTTTGTAGCGTGTCGGTCCAAATAATGGTTTTAATCCCACCACGATTTGTGTATACCCATATTAACAATACTGCAATAATTACCGTAATAACAAAAGGAATATTCCAGGCATCAAAAAGAATCTTTTGTAAAACATTAGCCACTAACAACAAGCGGACAGAAGCACCAATTAATCTAGAAATTAAAAAGAAAAAAGCCCCCGTTTTATAACTCCAAAAACCAAACCGTTGTTCCAAATAGCCGTAGATAGAAGTGAGGTTCATTCGATAGTATAAGGGTAACAATACTAGCGCGACTACCAAATATCCGAAGAAAAAGCCAAATACAGCCTGCATATAACTAAATTGATTGGTTTCATTTCCTACCCAACCAGGTACAGAAAGAAAGGTCACTCCCGATAACGAAGCTCCGATCATTCCAAAAGCTACAATATACCATGGTGATTTTCGTTCCCCCAAGAAAAAAGAGGCATTGTTAGTTGCTCCTTTTGAGGTAAAGTGGGCAATACCAATCAAGACTAGAAAATAAACTGCAATTACCGATACAATTAAAAATGATGACATGTGTGCTTGCTTATAATGTTCGAGTGAAGATATAATAAATCTTTAACATGATTCATTAAATTTTTAAGATCTCTATGCTTTTCAATGTGCTATATAAAAAAAGCTTTTCCCACATGATGTGAGAAAAGCTTTTAAAAGTAGTAGTTATATAAAGGTTATTTAATTCCTAAATACTTTTTGACATTGGTATCGGTTTCATTTTGTTTCAGGGTATTCATTATGGTGTTAATTTCAGAAATTTTTGTTTTACAGTAGTTTAATTCCTTCTGAGCTTCAGCAGCTTTCATACTGTTTCCTTCAGCTTCAAAGCTTTCTATAGTCGTTGCCAATGTTGTAGTTTCTTTAGTGTAGTGGCTTTGTAGTCCGCTTAACAATTGATATCCCGATAATTTAACAAACCACATGCTTTCATTTTCAGCAATATCCTTAAAAACAGGAATTCCTTTTGCAATGGTTTCGTTGTCCTGATTCATAAGGTATTTATTATAATTTTGAACAAAGCCATATTTGTTCATCGCACTTAATTCTGAAATGTTTTTAGTGAAGAAATCGTGTTCAGCAGGGGTTCCATTTTCAGCGTAAATTTCAGCAATAATATTGTTGACTTTTGCACTTTCAACATTTTCATTAGCTTTTGCTAATTCCATTCCTTTTTTCTCATCTAAGTTAGCTAACGCTTTTATGGAATTTCCTAAAACATTATAAGATTGATCTTTAGTTCCGTTTTCGTATACAGTTACTAAACTTTTATCATCTTTAAAATATTTATTTAAATATTTAATGGCTTGCGCTCTTTCTTTAGGGTGTTTACCAGATTTAGCTATACTAATTAATTTAGACTTGATTTCATTTGGATAGGCTTCAACAGCTTTTCTCAACTTAGCCATAGCCATAGTTTTTACATTCCAAAAAGGATGATCAAGTGCTTTGATTACTGCTTTGATTGCATTTTCATTACTGCTGTTACCGATTTTTGCTAAAGCTTCCTTTTTATCAAGCCATAAAGGCGCGTTGTTTAATTGATAAATCCATTGTTCAATTGATTTTTTATCCACTTTTTTAGCGAGTAGTGTTTTAGTCGCATCAATGTTGACTAATAAAGGAGCTTCCTCTATTCCTGAGAAACTAATTTTTTCTTCTACTTCGTCAGCCCAAACCAATTCTCTTTGTACGCCTTTAGAGGTGTATATATCGACCATAATAGGAAGTTTATACAATGGCCATTTATCAAAATTTTGTTTCTGAATAATTGTAATTTCTAGTTCTTTTGTTGTGGCATTGTAATTTTGTTCAAACCGAACCATTGGATGTCCACTGGCTAAGAACCATTGGTTGAAAAACCAGTTTAAATCTTCACCTGTTACTTGCTCAAACGCCATTCTTAAATGAGCAATCTCTGTATTTTGGTAGGCATTTTTGTTAAGGTATAGTTTTAAAGCTGCGAAAAAAGCTTCATCACCTACGTAGGTTCTCAACATGTTTAAGATACGTCCACCTTTATTATAAGAATGCCCATCAAACATATCTTCTTTGTTTTTGTAATCGTAACGAATCATGTCAACATGCCCTCCTTGTTGAGCAGAAAGGAAATAGCCTTCCATTTCTCCAAATGCATTCATGTCTGCCTCCATTTTTCCATACTTATGTTCATCCCATAAGAATTGACTGTAATTGGCAAACGATTCATTTAAAGGTAGGTTTGCCCAGCTTTCACAAGTCACTAGGTCTCCAAACCAGTGGTGGAATAACTCGTGAGCAATAATTGATTCGTTTCCTCCATCTACCAACTCTCTTGTTGTTTGATAAAGAAAATCTCCATGAATGGTAGCTGTTGTATTTTCCATTGCTCCAGAAACATAATCCCTCACAACGACTTGACAGTATTTAGCCCAAGGATATTCTACTCCGAGTAAATCAGAGAAATATTGGAGCATTCTTGGAGTTTCACCGAATATTGCTTTAGCATGAGGTTCATATTTCTTTTCTACATAATAATTTACTTCTAATTCTGTTCCATCGTTTTTGACCCATTTGTCTGTAACTATGGCAAACTCCCCAACAGTCATCATAAATAAGTAAGTAGAGTGTGGCTTATCCATTACCCAGTGATCCACTCGCATATCGTTGTCAAGGTATTTGGTGTCAGCCAAATACCCATTAGAAAGTGTTTGGAATTTATTTTGAACAGTCATGTAGATTTCATGTGTTGTTTTTTCTGTAGGATCGTCAATCGTAGGAAACCATACCGAACTAGCCTCTGTTTCTCCTTGTGTCCATATTTCTTGGTGTTTATTAGGGTTGGCACCGTCATGATTGATAAAGTACAACCCCTTTGCGCTGGTAATCGCAGAACTTCCTGATTGACCTACTTTTTCGGGATTTGCGGTATAATCAATGATGATATTATACTGTTCTTCAGCTGTGTATTTTTTAGGAAGTTTTATTTTTAAGAAAGCACCATCATGTTGGTAAGCAATAGGGGTTTCTACTCCCTCAACTTTCACACCATGGATATCCATTGCCTTAGCATCTAGAATAAGACTATCTGTAGTATAGAAATAAGGTTTAGCGGTAATAATTGCTTTTCCATTTAATTGGCGGTTAGTCCAATCAAAGCTTACATGCAATATGGTGTGTAAAATATCCGTTTTTCTAGTTTCAGAAGCATTGTAATGTGCTCTGGTAACAGGTTCTTTAGCTTCTTCAACAACTTCTACTGGAGGTAATTCAATGACTGTTTCTTGCAGCTGCTTTTTAGGAGAGCAGGAAACAAATAATGAACTTAGGCCAACAATTGGTATAAATAAGGTCTTTTTCATAAGATTTAGTTTAAAAATAAGATGCTGATACATCTTGGCGATTACAAAGATGAAAAAAAAGAAAAGATGGACCAACAACGTTGTTATGTTTGGTAGATTTATTAATTTTAGCGTACTAAAAACTAATTAAACGGTATGAAGGCAAAAATAAATAAAGTGGAAGAGTTTACTTTTAATCCAGATCTAGAAACTCCTCTAAAGGGAGATGGATTTGCTATAGAAGTAGTAGATAAAACTGAAAAAGAATTGAGGGTTATTTATAAAGGAAAGAAGTATAATGCTCGATTATTAAAGTTGGATCAGGAGAAGAAAGAAGTGCTTTTAAAAGTGAATGGAAACCGTTTTATGGTAGCATTAGCAGATGAATATGATGAGCTATTAAAGTCTATGGGAATGGGAGCTGGCGCTGTTCAAAAAGTAAACGATTTGAAAGCCCCAATGCCAGGAGTTGTATTTGAAGTGAAAGTAAGTGTGGGGGATGTAATCAAGAAAGACGATCCAATTTTAGTTTTAGAAGCTATGAAAATGGAGAATATTCTTAAGTCACCTATAGATGCAGTAATAAAAAGTATAGCTGTTGAAAAAGGAGACACAGTAGAGAAAAATAGAATTTTAGTAGAATTTGAATAAAACACAAAAAATATAAATATGAAAAAGATTTTTTTTAGCATCTCAATGATTGGTGCTGTCGCTTTTTTCTCTTCATGCGGAAATGAAGAGCATACTGAAACTAATTCTTCAAAAGAGGTCGCTAACCAAGAAGAAAAAACTGAAACTTGTACATTTTCTATTGACCCTTCAACAGTTCAATTAGCTTGGACATCGTACAAACATAATGAGAAAACACCGGTAGGTGGGGTATTTGATATGTTGGAGTTGAATAATACTGTAGTTGCTGAAAAACCCGAGGAGACTTTTCAAAAAGCGACTATTTCAATTAATACAAGAACTGTAAACTCAGATAATGAAGTTCGCGATGAAAAAATTAAAAACAGTTTTTTTGGAACGATGAGTCAAACAGACTTTCTAACAGGTAAAATTGTTGCTATCGAAGGAGAGGGCAATGGAACTGCTGTAATAGCTATTGCAATGAATGGAGTAGAAAAAGAGCAAGATTTTAAGTGGAAGATAGAAGAAGGTAAAGTTGAATTTAAGACAGAGCTAAACGTTGAAGATTGGAATGCTAAACCATCGTTAGACTCTCTGAATTTAGTATGTGAAGACCTACATAAAGGTGCAGATGGAGTAAGTAAACTTTGGTCCACTGTTGAGGTGAACATTACTGCTGAAATCAATAAAGAGTGTAAGTAACATATATACATCAAAATAAAAAAAGGAGGTTATTCAAAATAACCTCCTTTTTTATTGGATATAAGTTTACTTATTCAATAATCAATTTCTTAATCGTTGAATGATTATTAGTTGTTAAATTAACTAGATAGCTTCCTTTATTAAGGATAGATAAGTCAATCGTTTGCGAGTTGTTTATTAATTGGTTGTATACAACAGCTCCTACAACATTATAAACTGTAATCGTAGTATTGTTCTCGATGTTTGAGAATTGTACCATACCGTCTTTAGTTGGGTTAGGGAACATTGTAATTGTTGTTGGGTTATGCTCAGAAACAGATAAACAGTTATCTACAACAACAGTAAGTGTTGAATCGTCAGTTTGAGTTCCTGCAATAGCATCGTCAGTAACTGTTAATGTAACAGTATATGTTCCTGGGCTAGCGTAAGTATGTGATGGGTTGGCAGATGTTGAAGTGTTTCCGTCACCAAAGTTCCAGCTGTAAGTGTATGGAGTTACTCCACCTGTACTAGCATCAGAGAAGTTAAATGTTGGTGTTTGGATACAAACAGTATCATTGTCTACAGAAGGCATAGCTACTAATGTAGGTGTAGTAGCACATCCAACAGTTGTATGTGTTCCTAGGTGTGAAAAATCATTTTGGCTGTATGCAATCCATTGAGTATCTCCATTACCAGACCATAATGTTGTTCCGTTAACAATTGCAGCTTTTCTTACTAAAGTATACTCTCTAGTTGCTCCCGTATCAACACTCCATGAAGAACCTGGATCTTCTCCAATTAAACCAATAACATCAACTTTTGTTGTACCATTAAATAAAGCTAAAGCATCATCTCCGTTGAAGAAAGTTGTAGCGTGTAATGTGTCCGAATGTGCTCTAATGTTTGCCGAATCAGCATTAGGGTTAGCAACAATGTACACATCATTAGCGTTTAATGTACCAGTAAGCATTAAGGTGTCATCAGCTATTGTGGCACCATTTTTATATAAGTATACAGTGTAGTTAGATAAATCGATTGCTTGTGAAGTTGGGTTATAAATTTCATAAGCTTTATTGTTAGAAGAACCTTCAATATACTCTGAGAAATAAAGCTCCGAACATCCAGGGATTACTGGCTCATCATTGTCGTTGATTTCAATTTCGTAAGTAGAATAAGTACCAGCTGTAGCACTATTTGTAAAGTTTTGTAAATCTAAAATAAGTGTTTCGATAGACTCGATGTCTGTATCATCATTTATCGTTATAGTAATTGATTGATTAGCTGTGCTGTTTGCAGGGAACGTAACCGTTGTTGGGTTTGTAAACGTATAATCTCCTGCTGTAGCAGTTGAAGCAGCATTTATTGCAACATCAACACTTGTAGCCATTGTACTTTGGTTAGTTAATGTTAAATCAATAGTGATTGTCCCAACAGATTCAACTACTGATGTCGAAAATCCATCAAATGAGATAATCGGATCTGTTGATGGAGTACCACATCCATCTGCTGTATGGCTTCCAATGTACGAAAAGTCATCGATAGCATAAACATCCCATTCCAAATCTCCTGAACCAGCCCAAGTTGTATTTCCTGTGTTTACAGTAGTTTTTCTTACCAATGTTTGGTTGTTAGTTGCGCCAGTTCCAACTGTCCACCCCGATCCTGGATCAACACCAATTTCTCCAAATACATCAATTTGAGTTGTCCCATTGTGAAGAGCAATAGCATCATCACCATTAAACCCACAAAATGAATGTAGTGTGTCAGCTTGTGCTGTTATCGCTTGAACAGCACTTGAGTTGGCGATAACATAAACATCTCCAGCATTTAACATTCCTTGCATGTTAAATGTAGCAGTTGCAGATGTAGCTCCATTGTTGTATCTGTAAAGTGTATAGTTTGATAAGTCAACAGTAACATTGGTTGGGTTATAGATTTCAATAGCTTTATTGTTACTAGAGCCTTCTATATACTCAGAAAAATACAAGTCAGTACAACCTTGTGCGAAATTGGTAGCATAAAAGGCTGCTGAAGCAATTAAAAGTAAAGTTTTTTTCATTTTTTTTTGTTTTGATTTTCAACAAAGGTAATTGTTGTAAAACAAGAAAAGAAAATATAGGGTAGATAACAGAATTTATTAAGTAAATAATAATGTTAAGTTAACATTATTAACATTAAGTTAATAGTTTTTGGACTTTGCATAGTTTAATGTCGCTCTGACTATTTTTCCTTTCATCATTTGCAGGTACGCTTCATCCCACATCATTTTATCGGTTACAAAATCATAGCGCGCATAGCCAATAGGCTCTTTTTTTAGGAAATCAACATTCAAATCGTCTTTTTGATGAAACAGTCCAATGTCAATTTTTAGTTTAGTATTCTTATTGTACTTTTTGGGAGCTTCTTTGGTGTTAAGTACAATGAATTTGGTTACATATAAAGGTTTTTTAAATTCAACTTTATAAACGTTCCCGGTATCAAGGTTGAGTTTATACCTTCCGTTTGTTAAGTTTACGGAATCTACTTTTTGCTCATTTTTATAAAGTACAACAGCGGTGTTCTTTAATCTTTTTCGCATTTTCTCAACAGATGTAATTTTTACATCTAAATATGTTTTTGTTTCTTGAGATACAGCTACAAAAATACTCCCTAAAAATATGAGTATAGCAATTATTTTATTCACTTTCTATCGCTATTAAATGTTTGAGTGTTGCATGTTCAGTCAGAGTAATGTCTAATTGCATTTTGGAAAGATAAGTAATAATACCAGCCAATGGTTTCTCTTTAAAGTTGGAATGTTCCCAGTTGTAGTAGTAACCGCCATTATTGATGTCAATGTATTTTGGTGGGTTAATAAGGCGAAAGCAGTTTTTGGAGATAAAATCTTCGTAGCTTCTAATTTGTTTTTTTAAATCATAAGCAGATAATTTTCCTTTTAGCTTCTTTTCTCCATTTTTACCTAGTATGGTTTCTCCAGGGGTGTAATAATCATCAAAATGCTCGAGGTGTTTTAAACTAATAATGGTATCGTTTTCCACTACTGCTTCTTTGTCTAATTTTTCAGTTTTAATAATGAGTAATACCTTAACTCTGTTGATGTAGTTCACAAGTTCAGCGGTTTTATGCCTTAGCGAATCTGAAAGTTGAACGATAATAGAGTCTTTTCCTTGTTTTTTGATTAAGTCGAAATATAATTTGCTCGTTTCTTGAGTTAACAAACTTCTAGTGGATTCTAAGCCATCATTTACAATGATAAATGAACTGTATATCTTCTCCTTAGATCCACTTTGAGCTTTTACCAATGTTGAGAAAGACAACAAAACAACTAACGTTATGGTAATGTGTTTACCCATTATTTTCTTTTTATCAATTGAGTAATTCCCTCTAGTACAACGTTTACAGATGTTTTTCTAATTGTTCTCATTGTTTTAAATGCTGTTGTGTTTTTTAGTAGCGGGTCGATTTTTACCCCCTCTTCTAAAAGTTGTAGCCAAAGTTCAGTAAAGCTTTTGTTTTCTTTTTCAGCTTTATCGTGTAGGTATTGCGCAAGGTCTTCTAGCGATTTGTTTGCTTTTGAGAAAGTTTTGGGCTGAACCGGTTTGGGTACATCTACCAAATTATTTGGAGCTCTAGAAATAAAGTCCTCTTTAGACTTTACATTTCCTAAATCTATTTCATTAGGGTTTTGATTTAAAAAATCAGATAAATCAGATAAAGTATTGTGTTTTCTTCCCATTTTTTTATTGCTAAAGTTGTTTAATAATTTGGTTGGCAACATTAAGATAACGCTTTTCCGCAGTAATCGTGCTTGGAGAAGTATAAATTTTACGTTGTGGAACGTAAGTATCAATAACCTCTGCCTCTAAGTTCTTTAACACTTCTTTTACCGTCTTCAAACGGGTATGCGAGTGTATACGGTTAGGTAAGATACATAGTTTCAGTTGATGGTTGATAGCCTTGGCTGGCAATAGATCCTTTACCGTTTGGTACGTGACTAATAAATCATTCTGCGTTAGACTGGTTGTAATGATAACCATGTCGCTTTCCAAGCATAACTCTCTTATTCCTTGATCAGTTGTTTTTCCAGCACTATCGACAATGATAATATCAAAACTTTTTTTCGCTCTTAAGGCTTTAATTTCATCAGCAATTCTGTGGTCCTCAGAGGCTAAAATAGGAAAGTGTGTGTCTTCTTTTTCTTTCCTTTTAAAAAGCTCTAACTTTCTTGATGAAATGAGGGTATAGTTCGTATCTGTCTCGACTAATAAAACGGAATATCCAATTTTATTCAACGAGGTAGCTAAATTGATGGCATTTGTTGTCTTTCCAGATCCACCTTTTCTACTTATAAAAGAAATTACTTTTGTCATTCTAAAATCTATTTTTTCAATGGAGGTTGTGAACCAACTATCAAACATAACTAATTTTTTCGTTTTTTATTAAAAGACCTCACTAGCAATAGCTTTTACAGCTTCTCCTTTTCCCATTGTGTAAAAATGTAATACCGGAACATTGTGCTTAACCAATTCTTGAGCTTGTTTTATTCCCCATTCTATTCCTACTTGTTTTACTTGCTCATTGGTCGTGCATTTTTCTAATTCGTTAGAGAGGTCAATAGGTAAGTCGACGTTAAAAAACTTAGGTAGAAAAGAGATGTGTCTCATATTCGTGATAGGTTTTAACCCTGGGATAATAGGAACATTAATACCAATGTTTCTGCATTTGTCTACAAAGTCAAAGTATTTTTGGTTATCAAAAAACAGTTGAGTGACAATAAACTCAGCCCCAGCATCTACCTTTTCTTTTAGATGTTTTAAATCAGAAGTTAAGTTCATGGCCTCAAAATGTTTTTCAGGATAACCGGCTGCGCCGATACAAAAATCTGTAGGTGTATTTTGATTCAGTCCATCTAAGTAGTTCCCCTTGTTGAGGTTACTGATTTGCTCTATTAATTCAACAGCATAGCGATGACCTCCTTTCTCAGGGTGAAAAGAAGCTTCTGTTTTGATAGGGTCTCCCCTCAAAGCCAAAACATTATCGACGCCCAAAAACTGTAAATCTATCAATGCATTTTCGGTTTCTTCGACATTAAACCCTCCACAAATAAGATGAGGTACTGCATCTACTTTATATTTATGCATTAATGCAGCACATATTCCTACCGTACCAGGTCTTTTTCTGATAGATATTTTTTTTAACAAACCATCTCCCATGTCTTTGTAAGAATATTCTTCTCTATGATAGGTGACGTTGATAAAAGGAGGCTTAAACTCCATTAAAGGGTCGATTCCTTCATACAGAGACTCAATGCCTTTACCTTTTAATGGGGGTATTATTTCAAAAGAAAACAATGTTTTATCTGAGTTTTCTATGTGTTTAGTTATTTTCATGGTTAAATTAAAGAAACAAATATACTCTCCATAATTAACTCTACCAAGCTCAATGGAGGTTCATTTAGTATTTGTGAATAGGGTTAGTAATAAGCTTAGAATATTAAAATCAAACCTCATAATATTTGTTTTATCGGCGATATAACACTACTTTTGGGGTCTTTTGAGAAATGAAAGAGACGTTAAAAAATATTCTAAAAAAGTTACCTATAAATGTAACGCGTAATCAAAAATATGATGCGCTTACGCTTAAAATAATGGAAATTGTTTTGGAAGAAAACTCTTCATTTGTAGATGTAGGTTGTCATAAGGGAGAGCTATTAGAAGAGGCTTTAAGACTGGCACCTAAAGGAGCTCATTATGCTTTTGAACCTATTCCAGAATTGTATAAAGAGCTTATTGATTCTCATGGTGATATTGCCGAAATAAAGAACATTGCATTAGGCGATAAAAGAGGGGTGTCAACATTTAATTTTGTAAAATCTAACCCAGCATATAGCGGAATAAAAAAACGCGCTTATCCCAAAAAAGAAACAATCGAAGAAATTGAAGTGAAGTTGGATACGATGGATAATCAATTGAGATTAGCTGAGCGAATTAACTTAATAAAAATTGATGTCGAAGGTGGAGAAATGGGAGTCCTTAAGGGTGCTGTAAATATTTTAAAGAAGTGGAGTCCTGTTGTTATTTTTGAACATGGGATAGGAGCTTCAGATTATTATGGTACAACACCTGAAGAAATGTGGGAGTTCTTGAATGAAAATGATTATTGTATCTATAGTTTAAGAGGGTTTGTAGCGAATAAAACGAACTTAACAATTGAGCAATTTATCAACCTTTTCGAGACCAATAAAGAATATTATTTTATAGCTAAGGCTAAGGTGTAATTATCTTAATACAACTATTTTTTTTACAATAACGTTGTTTCCTGCTTTTATTTTTAAGAGGTACTGCCCGTTTTTAATGTGTTGTGGAAGGGAGATTGGTTGTTGAGCTGAATAATTGGAAGAGTATACTTCTTTTCCAATTAAACTATACATTTCAATATTGCCGTTTGGGGCCTCAGGGAAAACGATCGAAAACTCTCCTTTTACGGGATTAGGATATACCATTAAACTCGTTTCTTGTTCTTTTTCGGTTACAGCTGTATAGCATTTTCTAGGAACAGCTTTTAATGTCGTGTTTTGAGGGTTATGAACATTAACAGAACGAATTCTCATTAAGTAAGCATCGGCATACCCATGGGTTTGAGAATTTGCTATACCTGCTATATAGATGGTGGTATCATTTTCTTTAACCATTGCTGTAGGTATATCGTCATGTCCTCCATCATATATATAGCCATTGAGCCAGTGACCGAGTGAATTGGTAAACATAATCATTGTTGATTTCACACCAGGACCACCATAGGATTCTGTATAGGAAGCCACAATTAGATCTCCATTTTGAAGTTCAACCAAATCGATTCCACGATCGTTATATGTACCAATGCTAGTTTGTACTTGGTGTAGTTCTGACCAAACGAAATTACCAGCACTATCTACTTTGAAAAGCATATAGTCTTCACTTGTAGAAACATAACTAGATGTTGTTCCAAAACCTACAATACCTCCATCTTGTGTTTTGATAATACTGTTACAAAAATCGTCATTTACACCTCCTATTTTCTTAGACCACAAGGTGTCTCCTGAGTTAATGTTTAAGCTGAGTAATAATATTTCTTTCCCCAACCCATCAACTTCACTATATCCTGTTGCGATAAAAATAGAATCGTTATAGGAGATTAATTTGTTCAATTGTTGGTTGTTGGGAGCGTTTAGTGTTGTAGTCCAAATCGTATCTAAGTTATGATCTGTTTTAAATATAAAAGCATCATAATTCTCGCCATTGTGTGTTTTTCCAACTCCCAAGACATTATTTCCAGCCGTAGTGATGTCATAACAAAAATTCCAGTTAGCTATAGCTAATGTTTTCTCGGTAATGATGTTGAGTTGTGTATCCATTTTAGTTAAGAGTACATCATAGTCATTATTTTGGTCAGTATAACCTCCAGTAAAGAGCTGACCATTGTTATTGGTGGATACCGCTTCAATAATTTCAATAGCTTCACCGCCAATCAGAACACGCTGATATAAAGAATCCCCTTTGTATTTGATCACAAAACCATCATTCGATTCACATTCATTAGTATGGCCAGCTAGGTATAAGTATCCATCTAAAGTGTCAATAGCGGTAGCAGATTCGTTACTTTCGTTTCCTATTATCGTATAGTCAACAATAGATGTTTGACCAATACTGAAGAAAAAAGAGAATATTGTTAATACGAGTATTATGTGTTTTTTCATAATTGATATGCTATTGATAGACCAAGAGATTTTCCATAAGCGCTATTAGAGAAAAAGCCGAGCACATTGTTAGAAGTTACTCCTATTCTCGTATTGTTTAAAGCAAATTGTGTAGCAATTCCCCATTGAAAATTTCCATACCCTCCATGGCTAATATAGGTTGATGTGTTGATGTTGTTATTAATTTTGAAGTTTCCTCCTGCATATAAGAAAGCTTTGTAGGCGCTTTGAATTTTATATCTGAACCCATAAATAAGCTCTATACGTTTTTGATAGGTAGGAAGCTGGTAAAAATAGATCTCGAAAGGAAGGATTGAAGTCGTGTTAGAAATTTCGGTTTGTACCCCTAAAGAATCTTCTATCGCATCGGGTGCTAGTAGATCTGTACTGATATTGGATAGGTTGTTAACCGCTATTCCATCATAGGTGTATGTTTCTTTCGAGGAAATTTGATAGGTGTTTTGTTGAATTAAAAAACCAACATTTTTAACTCCAACAATAATTTTAGGAGTGTTTAGACCTTCTTTTAGTTGAAAAACAGTTTCTAAATCAACTCCAATACCAATGGCATTGTTTGAAAAAAGATGAATGTTTTTATTCGTGTCTACAGCAAAGTAGTTTCCCTCAATATCAATGGAGAGTTCACCTCCTGTTGAGTCTGTAAAAAATAATCCTTTTGTAATTTCAGCACCAGAATTATTATTAAAAGAAGATAATGTTAATCCAATTTTTAGTTGATTTTTCTTATTTAAACCAAAAGAAAAAGAATTCATATCTCTAAGGTAGTAGGCTGATGGAGATAAAACAGAAGTGTCGCCCATTAACTCTTTGTTTCCAAAAAATAAAAGTTGATAGAGGTCTTGAGTAAATTGCGTTCCTAAGTTATAGTTGTAGGATAGGGAGGTATAAAATCCCCAATCTTTGATGAGGTGACTGTTAGCGTTAGCATACTGAAGAGTTGTATTAAACTCTCCCCCAAGATGATTGAGTCTTTTTGCTTTTTCTAAGCTTTGCTTTTTTTCACTGTCACCAATAAAACCACCATATATAAATTTATTTATGGTACCGTTGTTAAAAATAGAAGAACTGTAATACCCTTCTGACTCTAAACTCAAGAACACACTATTACTATCTAATTTTATAGTCCTTGCGACACTATTTCCTAATTGTTGCCCAACTGCGGAACAATAAATAGAGAATAAAAGGATGCTGTATAATAATTTCATTTATTGGATTTTGTTCTGGTATGTAAAGTCAGCAATGGACTTAAATTTTATTCGGTAAAAGTCATAAATGTTAAGTGGGCTATAACCATCGGGACTATCAAAAGTAAGATGAAGAATAAGCTGATGATCTTGTTTTAGCAATTCAATTGCAGCTTCATTTAAGATGACTTCACAGTTAGAGGTGGTTGATTGTTCAACGATACCCGAGTTGTTGACAATACCCGATTCGATTATATTGTTAGAAAATAGCTCTATGTTATTGGCGTTGTTTTTTAGCGACAATGTAGCCTCAAGTGGAAATCCGTTCTCTATTTCAAACAAAAGTTTCCCTTTTATGACTTGTTCAAGATGCGCTGTGTTGATTGTAATAGTGTCTACTAATATTAATTCATTGGCAATAAAAGACAAAGGCATATCTATCCCCATGTTGATTTCAAAAGGGGCGTCATATCTAATAAAATCATGATGTCCAGAAATATTGCCTAGTGGGTTGAGTTCTAAATCTAAACTATATAAAATAGAATCAGGTAAGTTTTCAATCCATTGCTCTATGTTAGAGTTGTTGGAGTTTAAATTGGTAGAAAAAACAAAAGGCGTAATGTCGTTTCCGTTCTTTTGAGCTCTATTTAAGTGGTTTTCGCTTCCAATGATGGCATGAGAAAGCGGAATGTTTGCGGTTGAGCTCATAGAATTTAAGTTACCAATAGAAAACTTTGCATCAGCACCAATGCCATTAATGATTTCTAAGTCGATATCAACCTGGGCTAAATCTACAGAGCCACCTATGATGTTTTGCATTTGTTGCAATTCATTTTTGTTGTTAGCAATTGTTGTAAGTTGATTGCCAAAGTAGCCTTCTGCATATTCTATTTGGAGGTTTGAAATCGTGTTGGTAATTAATACAGAATCTTGGTTGGTTATCGTTAAATTACCATTGTGGTTTTCAGATAACTTTATTTGTATCAATGTACTTAATGTGTTATATGTATTTTGGTTAGTGCCAGTTAAGTCGATGGTGTACCCTGCCAAACTGAAACTCCCGGTTAATAGAGAAGAACTGTTGTTTGCAGCAGGAACAGTTACAGTTTTGATAAAGCTTTCTCCAAAACTGTTTGTTGCATTTGCTATGCTATAATCATAAATAACATCACCAGAAATATTACTACTAATTGTATAGTGTAAAGTTCCTCCTTTAATTTTTACCTGAGTTAATTCAACATCATTGATGTTCAGGGAAATGTTTTCGGGTTCAGAAACAAAAGTTTGACCTGGAGCACAATTAATTCCTGCAGAGAAAGGGATTGTATATGCGTTTTCTATAGTAGTGTCTGGTAATTTTACTAGTGAATCAAAGTTGAGTTGGTAAATATTAGTTGAAAAGTTAAGTTGGATAGATTGGTCAGGGTTACTCTGAATAACAGAATCTGCTAATAAATCTGTAATGCTTAAGTCTCCATAAAAAACTGGAGCAACAATATCGGTGTTCCAACTAAGGGGGCTTCTTTCCTTTTTACAAGAAAAAAACTGTATTAAAATAATGAAAGAAAATATTTTTGTTAAAAAGTTCATAACTAGAAATCAAATGTAGTTAAATCATTTAAATTTGAAATAGAATTTTTGTGATTCACAATGAAAAAAAGTAACATAATAAGGTTAATTACTGGAGCTATTATTGGGGCTTCCTTTATGTTGTTGCTATTTTATATTTGGCATGGGGTTGTTTTAAATGACTTAAGTTTTTTACAATATGACCAAAATATTTTTATTGGGTTGCTTAGTTTGGTGTATTTATCTATAGCTTTTGCCCTGTCATTTGTGATTGCAGTATATAATCCAGAACAAAATCGTTTCTTTAAACACCTTAGTATTGGCGTTTTTATGGGTTTTTTAATTTACCTAATTGTTTTTGTCTTAGGTATTTCGTTTAATGGAGGAGGAATAGAACACATTGTACTAGATCTTTCTTGGCAAATGCTAGAGCAAATGTTAGGAAGCGGAGTTGTATCGATTTATTATTTAGTTTCATATAGATTAGATAAGTTAAGGAAGATGGAATCTTTTGATTAGTCTATTTTTTTAGTTGTTAAAAAATTGTAAATTGGCTTTTTAAAATAGTTTGAAATGACCAAGTTTAGTCTGATTTTTGCATTGCTACTTCCCGTTTTTTTATTTTCTCAAAGTATTCACCAACAACAATCTAGTTATTATTCTTCTGTGGGTAAAACTTGCGATTGGTATGAAAATAACACTGTTGCAGCTGCGCCAATTGCTAGAGCAAAGTCGAGTTGTAATCTGAATAAAATAGTTTATGGGTGGCATCCATATTGGATGGGGAATTCTTATCAAAATTATGATTGGGATTTATTGAGTCATTTTTCTTTTTTCTCTTATGAGGTTAATGCATCTTCTGGTAATGCTAATTCTACTCATGGATTTGCTACATCTTCAGCTGTTACTGCAGCAATCAATAGTGGAAATACAAAAGTTACCTTATGTGTCACCTTGTTTAATGATCATAATACCTTTTTAAATAGTTCAAGCTCAAAGCAAACATTAATCACTAATTTAATTAATTTGATACAAAACAGAGGAGCTCATGGTGTTAATATTGATTTTGAAGGACTACCATCTAATCAGAAAACAAATTTTGCCAACTTTATGGTTGATCTAGCGAATCAGATGCATGCCGCTGTTCCTAATTCTCATGTGAGTACTGTTTTATATGCTGTCGATTGGAATGATGTATTTGATTTTTCTATTATGAATGCAGCAGTAGATCATTATATCATTATGGGATATGATTACTATTGGAGTGGTAGTAATACGACTGGACCGAATGATCCTTTGTTTCACTTTGGTTCCAATTACAATTATACACTATCAAAATCGGTGACTTACTATTTAGATAAAGGATGCCCAAAGAATAAATTGGTATTAGGATTGCCGTATTATGGTAGGCAATGGAGTACAACTAGTACTAATGTTCCTGCAAGTACTGTAGGGTCAGGGACTCCTGTTTTGTATAAGGATTTGATGACGAATTCAAGTGGCAATTATTCGGTAGGAAACCATCAATATGACAACGATAGTTATACAGATATTTATGTGTTTAATAGTGGAGGTACAAAACAATGTTTTATCACTAAAGACACTGGAATGAGAAAAAGATTAGAGTTGATCAATAATACAGGTATTGCGGGAATGGGAATATGGGCGCTAGGCTATGATGATGGCTATACTACTTTTTGGTCAGCAATAGAAGATTATCTTACGGATTGCGCTGAACAACCTTGCCCTGGAGAACTACATGATTTTGGAGGGCCAACAAGAGATTATTACAATGATGAAGATTATACTTGGACAATTGCGCCTCCAAATGCTGGAAGTATTACCGTTAATTTTTCATCTTTTAGTTTAGAAAACAACTTTGATTTTCTGTATGTATACGATGGGCCTAATACGAGCTCTCCGCAAATAGCAGGAAGTCCCTTTACTGGTACATCAATTCCAGCAAGTTTTACCTCTTCGTTAGGAGCACTAACTTTTAGGTTTACATCAGACGGAGGAAATACAAGTACAGGGTTTAACGGTACCTATACTTGTGCAAATGGAAGTACTGTACCTACTACAACGATTAGTTCCAATAACCAATGGAAAACAGCGGATTTTAATACCAGTTTTACAGATCAAGATAATGTAGGGGTAACTGATAGCTTTTACCTTGTTGCAGATTTTGATGGAGCTGAGTGGAGAGCCAACCCTTTAAAGGGATTCCTTTATGAAAAATTTGACTTAGCAAGCTTACATACTGATTGGACGACTCATGTAGGAACATGGAATGTGGTCTCAAACGAATTGAAACAGACAAATGAAACTTCCAGTAATACGAATGTTAGTTTACCTATTAGTCAAGCCAACCAGTATGAGTATTTATATGAATGGAAAGGAAAAATAGAGGGGACAGGAACAAATAGACGTTTTGGAATGCATTTCTTTTGTGATGATGCCTCCCAAACCAATCGAAATAACTCTTATTTGGTTTATTGGTATCCAGATCAGGGAAAGTGCCGTTTACATAAAGCGACCAACAATACTTTAGGTTTTATCACAGAAACAAATGTTAGTTTTAATGCTGGCTCATGGTATAATTTTAAAGTTTATTACAATCCAACTACAGGTGTTATTAAAGCCTATTTAGATGGTGTTTTAACTTTGTCGTATACCGATTCCTCTCCATTGCAATCAGGAAATTCTGTAGCCTTAAGAACAGGAGAAGCTGTTGGTTATTTCGACGATATTAAGGTGTTTAAAAGCAGAGGAAGTAATGCTTCCATTACTGTTGGTAGCCCTACCGACGATATTCGATATCAAAACCCTAACCCGTCAACACCTTCTGGAAGAATAGAGTCTATTGTTTTAGATGGAAATGAGAATTGGTCAACTACTGCTGTACAGTTAGAAAATGTTGATTGGACAGCTCCCAATTCTGTTACCATAAACGATGGGCCAAATGCAGATATCAATACATTTAATACTCCTAATCAAATTCAGGCTAATTGGACAGCTTCTTCAGATGGAGAGTCAGGGTTGTTAGAGTATTTATATGCTGTAGGAACTGCTAGTGGAGGAACTGATGTTGTGAATTGGACAAGTAATGGAACAAATGTTTCGATGACGCATACAGGGCTTACTTTAGTTAATGGAACAACTTATTATGTATCTGTTAAAGCAGTTAATAATGCTACTTTAGAAACAGCTTTGATTAGTTCTGATGGGCAAACTTTACAGGGGTCTGGAGGAGCTCCTTATGCAGATTTTAGTCATTCAACAACGGTAATTTGCCCAGGCGATTCGGTTCAGTTTATTAATAATTCTTTAAATGCGACAACATTTTCTTGGTCTTTTGGTCAGGGGAGTCCAGCTAGTAGTTCATTAGAAAATCCTAGTGTTGTTTTTCCTAACTCGGGAACCTATACGGTATCTTTGGTGGCAATTGGTCCTGGCGGAACAGATATAACCACTCAAAATGTTAATATTGTTGTTTCATCAGCTCCAACTGCAGCTTTTGCACCATTGAGTAATCCTATATATTTACCAAACGCAACGGCTTATTTTGTTAATAATTCAAGTAGTGCTAATAACTACCATTGGGACTTTGGTAATGGTGCGACATCTAACGATGAGTCACCATGGACGATTTATTCAACTGCTGGAACCTATACGGTTACCCTTATTGTCGATAATGGAGTTTGTGGTAGTGATACAGCTACGTTTGATGTGGAAGTAGTAAATAATGTAGGAGTCAATGATTTATTAGCACCTGCTCAAGGACTTAGGTATTATCCTAATCCCTTTAATGTTGATCTAACTCTTGAGTTTATTGCTGAGCAACCAGAAAAGATCAAGCTTGAGGTTTATAATGTTATTGGAGAGCTTGTTGTAGAAAAAATGATTGAAGTCAATAAAGGGGCTAACCTTGTGATGTTAAATGATGCTTTAAAGCACTTGTCAAAAGGAAGTTATTACATGGTGTTGATGACTCAATCTGGGAATTTTGGTCAAAAAATCATAAAAAAATGATATTGCTATAGAAAAAAGCATAAAAAAGTGAGAAAAATCATTGTTTTTTCATAAAAAATTATAACTTAGTCTCTTTCATGGAAAGGCTACCCCAGCAAAACCCCTTTTTATGAAGTATCTAGGTCTTATAGTAGTTTTTTTATTAGTTGTTAGTATCAACAGCTTTTTTGGACAAGTAATTGTTTCTTCTTCGCCAGAAGCATCTTGTGATGGAAGTCCAGTTACACTTAGTGCTACAGCTCCTACGAACTGTTCTGTATATTCAAATTCAACAATAACTTTTGCTCCACAGGCTGTTTCAGGTTCTGCAACAACAGTTTCTTTATCGGATGATGTAGTTTCGGGCTTGTTGCCAATAGGTTTTACATTTAACTTCTTTTGTAATGATTATACACAATTTAGAATTTCTTCTAATGGCTTTATTACATTTAATAATAGTGGTTCTAATGGTTGTTGCTCTGGGCAGAATTTACCAAATGGCTCGAACCCCAACAATTTAATTGCTTTTGCTTGGGAAGATTTAGATCCTGGTAATGGAGGTCAGCCAACTGAAAACCTTATTCGTTATGAAACGATAGGGACAGCTCCTAATCGAATTTTAATTGTCGACTTTTTTAATGTCGATCATTATCCTAATAATAACAATGTAACAGTTCAATTGCTCTTATACGAGACAACCAATGCCATAGAAATTCATACTACTACAATGCCTAGTGATGGCGGTCGACATACAATGGGAATTGAAAATGCGGATGGAACTGTAGCTTATACTGTGGCTGGAAGAAATCGTTCGAATTGGTCAGCGGCTAATGAGGGAATCCGTTTTGTTCCAATAGCTTGTACAGGAATTACCTATGATTGGCAAAGTCCATTAGGAACGAGTATTGGCTCTGGAAGTTCGATTGTTGTTTCTCCAAGTGTGCCAACTACTTATTATGCTGTTGTAAATAGTTCTTGTGGAACGGAGACAGCATCTAGAAATATTAATGTGTTATCTATTGATGCAGGGAATGATCAGTGTACAGGAGGTGGAACGATAACTTTGTATCCGAATACTACTTTTCCAACAACTTGTGATGATTATGATATTACGACTGTTGCTTTTGCCCCACAGACAGTTTCAGGTTCTGCTACAACAGTCTCTTTATCGGATGATGCAATGTCGGGTGCTTTACCAATAGGGTTTACGTTTAATTATTTTTGTAACGATTATACTCAGTTTTATTTGTCTTCCAATGGTTTTATTTCATTTAGCTCCGGACAGCCTAATGGCTGTTGCTCTGGTCAAAATATCCCCAATGCCTCAGCGCCTAATAATTTAATTGCTTTTGCTTGGGAAGATCCAGATCCAGGAAATGGAGGACAGCCAGCTGAAAACCTGCTTCGATATGAAACGATAGGAACAGCTCCCAATCGAATTTTAATTGTTGACTATTTTAACGTCGATCATTATCCCAATGGAAATAATATGACTGTTCAGTTGTTACTGTACGAAAGTAATAGTTCTATTGAGGTTCATACCACGACAATGCCTACAGATGGAGGTGATCATACTATGGGAATAGAAAATTTAGATGGAACAACAGCATTTACTGTTGCTGGTCGAAATGCTGCGAGCTGGTCTTCTTCTAATGAGGGAATTCGTTTTTCTCAAAAAAATGGGTCTGTTGTTTCTTGGTCTCCCCCAGCAGGGTTGTCTAGTACCACTGTATTAAACCCTTTGGCTTCACCTGCAACAAGTACAGATTACACTATTACTTTGGACGACGGTAATGGTTGTGTTTTGAGTGACGTTGTTAACGTTAGTCCAGCCTGTCCATTACCAATAGAATTGGTTGGGTTTTCAGGCGAATGTGTTGATGACGGTATTCATTTTAATTGGACTACTGCATCAGAAATTAATAATGATTATTACACCATAGAACGCTATGATGAATACAGCGGGAAATGGATTGGTGTGGCACAAATAGAAGGTGCTGGAAATAGTAATGAGTTTTTGTCCTATGATTTTCTAGTTACAACAATAGATAAAGGAGGATATTTCCGTTTAAAGCAGACGGATTTTGATGGAGAGTATGAATACTCATCTGTAGAATATATCTCCTGTGATCATCAGCACGTAGAAGTAAGAGGTTTTCCTAATCCTACAGCAGGAGAGTTTGTTGTTTTGATTGATGATCAAGATTTAAGATTTGCCGAGATTTCGATATATGATGCGCTAGGGGAAGTGGTACTTCATCAAGGAACACAAGAAAGTAAAACAACATTAGAGGTGTCGATGCTGAAAAAAGGCGTTTATAACGTAAATGTGGTTACGAAATACTATTCAAAAGTGTTGCGTTTAGTGAAGTTGTAGTTTAAAACTGAAAAGAGGTTTTTGTGTTTACCGTAGCTTTTAACTCATGTAAAATTGAAAAGAGGCCAAAATATGCTCTGTTGATATATAGGATATGTCTAGAACCTCTTGCAGCACCATTTTTCCTTACATCTTTACTCTTCGATAGTTCTTCTCCTTTCGCATATATTTTGTTGAAGTAATCTTCATCTGAGAAGTCAAAAGACTCTACAGTAAAAGGGTAGATTAGCAAATGAAGAGATTCTTTGAAAATATTAAAGAAGAAAGTTTTGGCTTGAGCTGTATCGTCTTCGTATAAGAATTCAAGGTAATAGAAAAGTTTTCTTAGCTTTTCATCATTGTTAAAGTACTCTGGGTTGATTAACTGGAAATAGTTTTGGTAAAACTCTTCAGGGATGTGTTTTACACAACCAAAATCTAATACTCCAATGTTGCCTTGTTCATCAAATAGAAAGTTTCCAGGGTGAGGATCTGCGTGGATTGCTTTAAGATTGTTAACATGAAAATCGTACATGTCCCATAAATGCTGCCCAGCTTTATTTCTTACTTCTTGAGAAGGGTTGGTTTTTAAAAACTGATCCAAGTGCATTCCATCGAGCCAGTCCATTGTTAGGACTCTTTTTGCAGAAAGCTCGGGGTAATACTTCGGAAACCTAATGCCTTGTAAATTACTGCTGGCTTCACTTATTTCTATCGATTGCTTTAGTTCTAGTTCATAATCTGTTTCCTCCAATAATTTACTTTCAACTTCTTCAAAGTATCTTTTGACTTCCTTTTCCTTTAAGCCAAGCATTTTCATTGCGATTGGTTTAACCATAGTAAGGTCGGAGTGAACACTTTCTGCAACGCCAGGATATTGAACTTTAACGGCAAGCTTTTTTCCATCTTTCTCGGCTAAGTGAACCTGTCCAATCGAAGCAGCATTAACTGCATTTTTAGAAAAAGAATCAAATAATTCGGTAGGAGTTTTAGCAAAGAGCTGTCTAAATGTTTTCACAACAAGAGGATAAGATAAAGGAGGAGCGCTATACTGGGCTAATGAGAATTTGTCGATCATCGCTTTAGGGAGCGTATTCTTGTCCATACTCATGATTTGAGCAACTTTTAAAGCGCTTCCTTTGAGTTCACTTAGTGAATTGTAGATGTCTTCAGCATTGTCTTTGTCTAGTTGTTCTTTGGCTTCTTCTTTGTCTCCAACAGCAGATTTGGCGTAGTATTTTACATAATTTCCTCCTAGTTTTGCTCCAGTAGAAATTAGTTTAGCTGCTCGTTTGACTTTGCTTGTTGGGATTTTATTTTGCTCTTTCATGCTGAAAAATATTTAGGGAACTCCCTATAAAGTTACAAAATAAAAGATTCTAATTCAGTTTAGAATTTGTTAAATTAACAAGAATTAAGAACAATTTAGTAGGCCTTGTTTTGGTAAGCAAATTTCAGAAAGTCGATTAATAAATCTATTGGTCCTTTTTTTAATAGTTCAAAAATCAAAGCACTTGTTTTTTCAATGGCAGCATCGGTCGTTTGAAAGTCATTACTTTCATCGTTGATCCAAACTCTTAAAATGTATAAAAACTGCCCCCAAAAAACTTCATCGTATTTTTCTGTAATAATTGGTCGAGTCGCGATTTCCTCAGTTTCGAGTCCTTTGCTTACAATTTCTTTAGTCCAGTTGTTGTATAAAGTTCTAAAGGTCGTTAAGCTCTTTGGGCGAAATTCTTTACGGCTAAGTTCTCCAACTTTTAAAACGATAAAGCTTCTATTTTGTTTAAAGACCTCGATAATTGTGTAAAGAAATGATAGTACTTTTTCGTGGGAAGAATACGAGGGGAACTCTGCATCTTGGTTTAAGGCATGGAGCGTTTCGTTAAAGAAATGCTCCCAAATACTGCTTTCTAGTACTTTGAAAGAATTGAATACAGCATAAAAATCAGTTTCACTAATTTCTAGCTGTTCACAAAAAGCGAAAACTGTTACAGGAGGTTTTCCGTTTCTAAGCAAATACAAAATGTACTCATTTTGTAGTAGTGCCTTCAAATCAATATTTTCAATTTCTTCATTCATTGAGCTGAAGCAAAAGTAAGACGGAGTTTTGATATTTACTAATAAAGTTTCCTAAAGTTTAAGACCTTTGTGTTTTCAAATACTTATATTTGTTACCTAACCTACTCTATAAGGAATGCCTGAACAAAAGTTAAAATCATTAAGACAACGATTGGAACTAAAGGAATTTAAACTGAATTCCTTGTTAGAAATTACTACTGCAATTAACGAAAATTTTTCGATAGATAAGCTCATTAAAATCTACGAATACATTCTTAGGGAGCAATTAGGGATAACTAAATTGGCGTTGTATAACAATAATACTGATGAATGGAATACCCTGCTAAGATATGGAGCAAAAGGCTTAGCAAAAAAAATAGATGTAGAGAGAGATTTATTACACATCAAAGAGATAACAGTTATTGAATCTTCATCAAATCCTGCTTTAAATTCTTTTGATATAGCGATTCCGGTTTTACATAAGAATTTTCCATTAGCTTTTTTGTTGATAGGAGACTTAGAAGAAGAGGATATTATGATGAGTGCTATGGCAAGTAATATGCCTTTTATTCAAACGTTAACCAATATTATTATGGTGGCGATAGAGAACAAGAGGTTTGCAAATAAAAGTATAGCGCAAGAATTAACCAATAAAGAGTTAGAGGTTGCTGCTCAAATGCAAGCCATGTTGTTGCCCTCTAATCTGCCTTCTAATAATAGAATTGAGGTGGGGGCATTGTATGAAAGTTTACAGTTAATAGGTGGGGATTATTACGATTTTATAAAGCTAAACAATGAGGAGTTTGTTTTCTGTATTGCAGATGTAAGTGGAAAGGGAATACCTGCTGCGCTCTTGATGAGTAATTTTCAGGCTAATTTAAGAGCGAATGTCAAGTATAATCACCATCAGTTGTCAATGGAAGATTTGATTGTTGAGTTAAACAAAAACGTGAATGATGCTGCTCAAGGAGAAAAGTTTATTACATTCTTCTTTGCTTATTATAACTGTACAACACGGACATTAAAATACGTTAATGCTGGGCATAATCATCCAATATTGTTTAATGGAGGGCAAACAGAAGATCTGGGTAAAGGGTGTATTGGTTTAGGAATGTTTGATGAAATTCCTCATATAGATGTTGGAGTTGTCGAAATTGAGCCAAACAGTATGTTGGTTTGTTTTACAGATGGCTTGGTAGAGTTGGAAAATGCTGAAGGAGAACAATTTGAAACTGAACGTTTAAAACAGATCGTTTCGGAAAATAACCATTTAAAAATTAATGAGTTAAATAAGTTGATCTTTTTGGAGTTAGATCGTTTTAAAGGGGATTTAAAGTATTTGGATGATACAGCGATTTTAAGTTGTCGATTTTTTTAAGAGATGAAGAATATAGAAGTCATAACAGCTCATAATGTTGTAATTCAATATGAAATTGCACCAGTGTTCTATCGAATTTTAGCTTTTCTATTGGATGCTTTGATCTTGTTTTTTTATTGGCTTTTTGCACTATTTTTAATGTCTGCATTTACAATAGGTAGTCTTAATTTTTTCGATGGAGCTGATAGTCTAGCGGTATTATTTTTTGTACTGCTTTTGATTCCAATGTTTTTCTATTCCTTTTTTATGGAAACGTTTTTTGCTGGGCAAACAGTTGGAAAAATGGTGTTGGGATTAAGAGTGATCAATGTGAATGGCGCTACTCCTTCAATTGGAGATTTGTTCCTAAGGTGGAGTTTTCGATTGTTAGAAGTTGTTATCTCTGCAGGTAGTATAGCAATACTTTCTATGTTGGTTAATGAGAAAAAACAGCGTTTAGGAGGGATTGTCTCTAATACATTAGTGATTCAATTAAAATCATCTAATTCCTACTCCATTAGAAATATTTTGTCCTTAAAAAGTATAGAGAATCATAAGGTAACTTATCCTAATGTTGTTCAATTTACAGATGAAGATGTTTTGTTAATCAAAAATTCGCTTGAACGCCAAAATAAGTTTAAAAACAAAGCACACAATGAAGTTTTATTGACGTTAAGTAAAAAATCATCTCAAAAGTTAAATCTTGAACAAGAGCCTAAAAATAAAATTAAGTTCTTAAAGACTATTGTTCAAGATTATGTTGTTTTAACAAGGTCTTAATGCTTACACTTGACTAAGGGCTTGCTCTATATCCCAGATAATGTCATTATAATTCTCTACTCCTATTGAAAGTCTAACCAGTTTTTCTGAAATAAAGTTAGCTTTTTTATCCTCTTCAGAAACATCTATATGGGTCATAGTTGCAGGGTGTTCAGCTAAGCTTTCTGTGCTTCCCAGACTCACAGCAAGTTTGATTAGCTTTAATGCATTTAAAAATTTAAAAGCCTCTTTTTCGCCCCCTTTAATATTAAACGAAATCATTGCGCCTGCACTTTTATATTGCTTTTTATAAATGGCATAGTTTCTAGTGTCAGACTCTTTGATAAAACCGAGGTAATATACTTTTTCTACTTGTTCATGTTGTTTTAAGAATTCAGCCACCTTTTTAGCATTCTTTGCTTGAGCTTCCATTCGAACTTTTAGTGTTTCTAAGCTTCTCATCAATAACCAACCAGTCCATGGCCCGGTCATGTTTCCTAAAAATGTTCGCATTCCTTTTATGCGGGTCATTAATTCTTTAGAACCTAAACAGGCTCCAGCAATAACATCGCTGTGCCCACCAATATATTTTGTTGCAGAATACAATACAAAATCGGCTCCATGTTCAATTGGGTGAGACCATAGTGGCCCCATGTAGGTGTTATCAACAGCAAGAAGCGCTTTTTTCTCTGGTGTGGAAAAAGAATCGCCGATTCTTTTACACATTTCAATATCGATTAATGCATTGGTTGGGTTAGCTGGTGTTTCAATGTAAATAAGAGCTAGTTTATCAGCGTGCCCAGAATCTTTGATCAATTGGGTAATTTCTGCTTCAGTATGGTTAGTTTGAAAGTTCAATGTGTGAATACCATACTGTGTTAAGATGTTTTTAATGAAAAAACTTGTTCCTCCATATACAGGAGAACTGTATAAAAGGAGGTCTCCAGGTTTAAGGCATTCTAATAATACGGTTGAGATGGCTGCCATTCCACTTTCGAAAACAGCGCAGTCTTCTGCTTTATCCCATAGTGTTAACCTGTTTTCCAAGATTTCTAAATCAGGGTTGTTTAGTCGACTATAAATTAGCCCCATTTCTTCTTGCGCTTGTTTCTCTCTTAGTCCATAAGCAACTTCAAAGAATGCTTTACCTTCTTCAGCTGTTTGAAAAACAAAAGTAGAGGTTTGAAAAATAGGAGTTTTAATAGCGCCCTGTGATAGTTCTGGCTTATAACCATAGGACATCATTAGGCTTTCAGGGTGAAGGTCTTTTTTATGCATTGTGTGTGTGTTTAGTTTAGATTGCAAAGATAAAAAAAGCCGATTTTAAATGGGATTAAAATCGGCTTTTAATGTTATTTAGAAACTATATTTATAAGGAACCAATCATGTTTTTAGGGTTTACCCATTCATCATATTTTTCCTCTGGAACATATCCTAGGCGAATAGCCTCTTCTCTAAGGGTTGTTCCATTTTGGTGAGCAGTATTAGCAATCTCAGCAGCTTTGTAGTAGCCAATCTTGGTGTTTAGCGCTGTTACAAGCATTAAAGAGTTGTTTAAAAGTTCATCAATTCTTTTTTGATTAGGTTCAATTCCTTGAGCACAATTTAAATCAAAACTTACACAAGCGTCTCCTATTAGTTCAGCACTTTGTAATAAGTTGGCTGCCATCATTGGTTTAAAAACATTCAACTCATAGTGTCCTTGAGTTCCTCCTACAGAAACTGCGACATCGTTACCCATTACCTGAGCGCAAACCATCGTTAAAGCTTCAGCTTGAGTTGGGTTTACTTTTCCAGGCATGATAGAAGAACCCGGTTCATTAGCAGGAATAATGATTTCGCCAATTCCAGAACGAGGTCCAGAAGCCATTAAACGGATGTCATTTCCTATTTTGTTGAGTGAAACAGCGATTTGTTTTAATGCTCCATGTGTTTCAACAATAGCATCATGTGCAGCTAAAGCCTCAAATTTGTTTTCAGCAGTAATAAATGGTAGACCCGTAAATTCAGCAATTTTCTTTGCAACAAGAACATCATATCCTTTAGGAGTGTTTAAGCCAGTACCAACTGCTGTTCCTCCTAAAGCTAGTTCAGATAAGTGAGCTAAAGTATTTTCTAAAGCTTTTAAACCGTGATTCAGTTGTGAGACATATCCTGAAAATTCTTGCCCCAACGTTAATGGCGTAGCGTCCATTAAGTGTGTACGACCGATTTTTACAACATCAGCAAAGTCTTTAGATTTTTTAAGGAGAGTATCTCTTAATTGTTTGATTCCAGGAATAGTTTTTTCTACAATCATTTTGTAGCCAGCAATATGCATTCCTGTTGGAAAAGTATCGTTACTCGATTGAGATTTATTAACGTCATCATTTGGGGCTAAAACTTTTTCGCCTTCTCCCATTTTTCCTCCTGAAAGAACTTGTGCTCTGTTTGCAACAACTTCATTTACATTCATGTTACTCTGTGTACCAGATCCAGTTTGCCAAATAACTAATGGGAACTGATCGTTTAGTTTTCCAGCTACAATCTCATCACAAACAGTAGAAATTAAATCTCTTTTTTCTTCAGATAATACACCTAATTCGCAATTGGCATGAGCAGCAGCTTTTTTTAGGTAAGCAAAAGCATGTACAATTTCGATAGGCATTGATCCAGAAGGTCCAATTTTAAAATTGTTTCTAGAACGCTCAGTTTGAGCTCCCCAGTATTTGTCTGCAGGTACTTTTACCTCTCCAATTGTGTCTTTTTCGATTCTATATTCCATAATATTGATAATTTATTTTAACTTCGCAATCATTAATCATTCAAATTTACAAGTTATGTTAATAGGAACGGCTATATTTTTAATCTTTTTTGGATTAGCATTTTGGGTATTAATCTTTGTAATGTCTTTCGTAGGTGTTTGGGCTAGCTGGGGTGGAATTGCCATGGCAAAAGCAAAGTTTGCTAAGAAAGGTTTAGACGACGAAGAGCAATATCAGTAATTTACTTTCCTGTTAATTAGGAATATAAAATTAAAAACAAAAACGCCCGATAAACATTATGTTTATCGGGCGTTTTGCCTAAAACTACTACACACACTAAGTTACCTATTCGGCAACGTTAGCTTCTTTATTACTTGTAAGGTTATCTACCTTTTTAGTAAAGTCTTCTTTTGCTTCTTTCACTTTGTTGGTGAAATCTTCTTTTGCAGATTTTGCTTTTTCAGTTACTTCTGCTTTAGTTTCGTTGAATTTAGAAGTGACATCCTCTTTTGTCTTGTTTAACTTCTCTTCTAATTCTTTAATAATTGGGAATTTCTCCTCTAATTTTGCTTTGTTTTTATTGAATTCAGCTTCAAAATCTTCTTTGGTTGAATCAACTGTCTTAAAAAAGTCTCCAACAATGTTTTTACCTTCAGAATCAGCTTTTTTTCCTGATTCAACTAAAGCTTCAAATTTTTCTTTTAATTTCTCGTTAGTTTCAGACGCTAATCCTAATCCTGCGTAAGCTAGTGTTTTAATTAAATCCATTTTTTTGATTTTTTTTCAGTGATACTTTAATTACTTAGTTGTTGTTTTTGTGGCTACCTTTTTAGTGGTAGTTTTTTTTGTTGTAGCTTTTTTAGCTGCTGGTTTTTTAGTAACCGTTTTGTTGTTGGTGTTTATTTTTTTTGTTGCTGCTGCTAACTTTTTTTCAAGGTCTTCAATTCTACTTTTTAAGACTTTTACTTCTTCTGATTCTTTGTTGTTCATGAAGTCAAACTTAGAAGATAATGAATCGTTCAGTTTTTTCCATTTCGTTTCAAACTCTTCCTTTGTATTTTCTGTTGATTGAAAAAAGTCGTCCATTATTCTTTTTCCTTCAGTGTCAGAAATTTTTCCTTTTTCAACAAGATCATTAATAGTTTCTTTAGCTTTTTCTGTTGTAGTTGTAGCTAAACCTACACCTGCATATATAAAGTTTTTAATTATGTCCATAATACAAAGTTTTTAATAATTGTTTTGCAATGTTTGTTTACCTATTGTCAAAAAGCAAACCAAAGTGTACTATTTTTTGTTTTTTCTGTCTTAAATATCGTAAGTTGCTGTTTTTTAGTTGTTTGTGTGTTTTTGTAGGGTGTACTATTGTTTTTGTGATAGTTTTGTTGAAGAAATAGGGTGGACTTAAAGCTCGTTTAAAGTTCAGAATATGACAAAATGTGTCATGACTCAACCTTTTATTTTATTTAAGTTTATAGAGATGTTGCTAGAGCAAACTGAAAATTGATTACTTTTGAGGTCTGTTGAGGCGTTTTTAAATAACATCATTGACTTTGTGATAGAAAAACGGGGAATCCTTAGGAGATCAAGTACAACATGAAAACGTTTTATTATGATTAAAACTATAAATATTATCTCATTTTTGTTACTGTTAACAATATGCGTATTGGGATTGTTTACTTATCATGAAGACATGGATGTGAAAATTCCGTTTATTGATACAGTATTTGTAGTTTTGGGTATTGTGGCAGGGTTACTTTTGTTCTTTAAAGTAAACCTAAGGTGGCAAGCTATTTTTTTAGGGTTAAGACAAGAAGGGTTTTTAATTAGTCAACAAGGATTTGTCAATGCCATTGTTTATGAGGGGATTAATATTGTATTTTATTTGTTAGCAGGGTTAGTATTTCTTATTTATGTCAATGAAATTTGGTTTGTTGGGCTAATTCTTTTTCTTCACTTTGTTGAGGGAGGTGTTCACCTTATTGTAAATGCTATTTTAAAGCCATTTAAGATTATTATAAATGAGCATTCTATTATCATTATAGCACACGCAGTTAAAATTATTAAGTGGCATAAAATAAAAAAGGTGGAGGGAAAACACAATGACATTCATTTTGTTGATGAGAACAACCAAATACATTTGGTTGACCTGGATTTAATATCAGAATCAGATGCCGCTGCTCTAAAGCAAAAAGTAAAGCAAATAGCAACATCTAAAAAAATGTATTGCGGTTTAGTGTGAAATTAATTGAATAATAGAAGCTTATTTCAATCTCTTAACTAATTTTTAATTATTCCCTTTTTATCTGAGCAAATTAAATCTTACATTTGTGAATATTACGTTGATTAGAATTACACAGCTATAAATAATGGACAAATATTCATACCTAAGTAATGCAGAAGGTAGTGCAATCGAAGAATTGTATGCTCAGTATTCGAAAGACCCAAATTCAGTAGATAAGAGTTGGGCAACCTTTTTTGAAGGATTTAATTTTGCAAAAGCAAATTACGATGTAGAAGGCGAAATCCCAGAGAATGTTCAAAAAGAGTTCAAGGTGATAGACCTAATTGCTGGCTACAGAACTAGAGGACACCTTTTTACAGATACCAATCCAGTAAGGGAAAGAAGAAAATATCAGCCAACATTAGCCATTGAAAACTTTGGATTAGAACAATCGGATTTAACTACAGTTTTTCAAGCTGGAGAAGAAGTTGGGATTGGACCTGCAACTTTAAAGGAAATTATTGACCATTTAGAGGAAACTTATTGCCGTTCTATTGGTATTGAATACCAATATATAAGACATCCAAAGAGAGTCGATTGGATTAAAAATAAGATAGAGCTTAAGAATAGAATAAAATTTAGTGTTGAAGATAAAAAACACATTTTACATAAGTTAAATCAAGCCAGCGTTTTTGAAGAGTTCTTACATAAAAAATTTGTAGGTCAAAAACGTTTCTCTATTGAAGGGGCTGAGGCTTTAATTCCAGCATTAGACTTTTTAATCGAAAAGGGGTCTGTTTTAGGTGTAAAAGAATTTGTAATGGGAATGGCCCATAGAGGTCGTTTAAATGTCTTAGCAAATATCTTTAATAAAACTTACGATGCCATCTTTAGTGAGTTTGATGGAAAAGAATATGAAGACGCATTGTTTGATGGAGATGTAAAGTATCATTTAGGATATACTTGTAATGTTACTACAGATGCAGGTAAGGATATTAAAATGACATTGGCTCCTAATCCTTCTCACTTAGAAGCCGTTAATCCAGTCGTTGAAGGGATTACAAGAGCCAAAATTGACCATGATTTAGGAGGAGATGAATCTCAAATTGTACCTATTTTAATTCATGGAGATGCAGCCGTTGCTGGGCAAGGAATTGTCTATGAGGTTATTCAAATGGCACAGTTAGATGGATATAAGACAGGGGGGACAGTGCATATTGTCATCAATAACCAAGTTGGATTTACAACCAATTATTTAGATGCTCGTTCGAGTACTTATTGTACCGATATTGCCAAAACAACTTTATGTCCAGTTTTCCACGTTAATGGAGATGATGTAGAAGCTGTTGTATTAGCGATGGAAGTAGCATTAGAGTATCGTCAAACATTTAATAGAGATGTTTTTATCGATTTATTATGCTATAGAAAGTATGGTCATAATGAGGGAGATGAGCCAAAGTTTACACAGCCTAAATTATATAAAGCGATTTCAAAACACCCTAATCCAAGAGTAATCTATTTAGATAAGTTGGTAAAAGAAGGTGTCGTTACTGCTGAAGAAGGAAATATTCTCAAAAAGAAATTTGACGATATGCTTCAAGAACGTTTGGATGAAGCAAAACAAATAGAGAAAGCTGTAGTAACAGACTTTTTAGAAGAAGAATGGAAAGGATACAAGCATGGAACAAAAGAAGATTTCTTAACATCACCTGTAACCGCTGTTGCTGAAGAAAGAGTAAAAGAACTTGGAATTAAATTAGCGACTTTACCAGAAGGGAAAAAGTATTTTAGAAAAATCATTAAGCTTTTGAAAGATAGAGTCAAAATGGTTGAAGAAGATCGATTAGACTGGGGAATGGGAGAAATGCTGGCTTATGCAACATTATTAACAGAAGGACATAATATTCGTTTGTCTGGAGAAGATGTTGAAAGGGGAACATTCTCACACAGACATGCTGTCGTGAAAACAGAAGATACAGAAGAAAAAGTCATTACCTTAAACAACTTAGAAGAGGGACAAGCTCGATTTGATGTTTATAATTCTTTACTTTCTGAATATGGAGTTTTAGGATTTGACTACGGATATGCATTTACAACACCTAACGATTTAACAATTTGGGAGGCACAGTTTGGAGATTTCTTTAATGGTGCTCAAATCATGGTAGATCAATACATTAGTGCTGCTGAAGACAAATGGCACACGCAAAATGGTTTGGTGATGTTATTGCCACATGGTTATGAAGGTATGGGGTCAGAGCATTCAAGTGGTAGAATGGAACGATTCTTAACACAGTGTGCCGACTTAAATATGCAAGTTGCGAACTGTACAACACCTGCTAACTTCTTCCATTTGCTAAGAAGACAAATGAAAAGAGACTTTAGAAAACCATTAGTTGTATTTACTCCTAAGAAATTGTTGCGTTATCCTTCTGCTGTATCTAAGATTAGTGATTTTGCTAATGGAGGTTTCCAAGAGGTTATTGACGATACAACTGTAAATCCTAATGAAGTTGATACTGTAGTTATGGTTTCTGGTAAATTCTACTACGATTTAGTAGAAGAGAAAGAGAAAATAGGGGCAGGAGAAAACGTTGCAGTAGTTAGAGTAGAGCAATTGTATCCATTACCAGCTAAGCAAATTGAGGAGATTGTGGCTAAATATGGAGCTGATGCTAATTATATCTGGGCGCAAGAAGAACCTGAAAATATGGGAGCATGGAGGTTTATCCAAAGTCGTCACCGTTTCTGGAAAAAATTAGGTGTTCAGTTGGATGTTGCATCTAGAAGACGTTCGGCGAGTCCAGCAAGTGGATCTTCAAAAGTATCTGCAATTCGTCATCAAGCTATTTTAGATAAGGTTATGCAGTATGCTAAACAAAAAGTGTAAATTAGCGTTAAGATATTAAGACTAAAAGAGTTAAGACTAACATTATAAACAAATTAAGATAAAAGAAGAAAAGAAATAAAAAAGACAAAGTCTTGAATCTTTAAATCTTGAATCTTTAAATCAAAAGAAAATATGTCTGTATTAGAAATGAAAGTACCAAGTCCAGGAGAGTCAATTTCTGAAGTTGAAATTGCAGAATGGTTGGTAGAAGACGGAGATTATGTAGAAAAAGACCAAGCAATTGCTGAAGTGGATTCTGATAAAGCGACTTTGGAATTACCTGCAGAAGCTTCTGGAACAATTACTTTAAAAGCTGAGAATGGAGATACGGTTGCTGTTGGAGATGTTGTTTGTTTAATTGATACATCGGCAGAAAAACCAGCTGATTTTGAGTCGAAAGAAACAGCAGAAATAGCGGTTGAAACACCAAAAACGGAAGCGCCTAATCCTAATCCAGTAGCAGAGAAAGCTCCATCAGCACCAGCTAAGGAGACTTATGCAAAAGGAGTGCCTTCTGTTGCGGCAAAGAAACTAGCAGATGAAAATAACGTGCCTTTAGCGAAAGTGCAAGGAACAGGCAAAGACGGACGTTTAACAAAACAAGATATTATTGCAGCTATGGCAGCAGGATTCCCTGCTGAAGCAACACAAGGTTGGGGAGGTACAAGAGAGACTTCTTCTGCAAAAATGAAAATGTTAAGACGAAAAATTGCTTCAAGATTAGTGGCGGTTAAAAATGAAACGGCGATGCTGACTACTTTTAACGAAGTAGATATGAAGCCAATTATGGATATTAGAGCAAAGTATAAAGCTGTTTTTAAAGAAACTCATGGAACAAGCTTAGGGTTTATGTCGTTTTTTACTAAAGCAGTAACAGAAGCATTAAACTTATATCCACAAGTAAATTCGATGATTGACGGAGATCACATGATCTCTCATAATTATGCTGATATAGGTATTGCGGTAAGTTCTCCTAAAGGTTTAATGGTGCCTGTAGTTCGTAATGCTGAGCAAATGTCACTACATGAAATTGAGAAAGAAATTAAGCGCTTAGCAATTAAAGCTAGAGATGGTAAAATTGCGATTGAAGATATGGAAGGAGGAACATTTACCATTACGAATGGAGGTGTTTTTGGGTCGATGTTGAGTACACCAATTATCAACCCTCCACAATCTGCTATTTTAGGGATGCATAATATTGTAGAACGACCTGTAGCGATCAATGGGAAAGTTGAAATTCGCCCAATTATGTATTTAGCCTTATCTTATGACCATAGAATTATTGATGGTAAAGAGTCTGTAGGGTTCTTAGTTAAAGTAAAAGAAATGTTAGAAAATCCAACAAAAATGATTTTTGGAGCAAAAGCACCAGAAGAAGTTTTGTTGAACTTATAATTTCATCTTTTGAGCAGAATACTCATAAAAATTGCACTTCTAGCCATAGGAGTGCAATTTTTTTTTCTAAAAGGTTTTGCTCAAGAACCTTATCATTACTTTTTAGGCGCAGAAGCGTTTACTAATGTTGATGTTTATGGAATCATTCAAGCTCGTACAGGAGATTATTGGATAACAACTGATAACGGGATCTATGCTTTTGACGGCTATACGTTTAGACAATATACTCATCCTGATCAATTAAGTAACTCTGTCTTTAATCCGATAGAATCTCCAGCAGGTGGTATTTATTTTAATAATTTAAACGGGCAAATATTTTTTGTTGATTCCAATAGAGTATCACTCATACATCAAGTTCCAGATTCTTTAATCTCTAGTTTTATTAGTTATAATTTCTTAGATGAGAATACGATAGTTGTTCACGGAAAATCACTCTATACATTTGCTATTAAAGAGCCGCATAAAATAAGGGTGCTATTAAAAGATGACCAAACTCACCAATATTTATCGAAAATAAAAAGAGTAAAAAAAGGGACGCTTGCTGTACACTATTGGTTAGATTCGATTACATTAATCACAGAAAATGGCTGTAAAAATTACTCAATCCAACTGGAAAACAATGAACAGCTATTACCCAATACGATATTAAACCTAATTGAACAAGAGGGGAAGTATTGGTTTAAAGATGGCGGGAGAGTCATTTATGAAGCCGAATTTCAAGAAGGACAAGTTACGCTAAAGCAGGAACAAAAAGGACCGCCTGGTCTATCACGAACCTACTGTACTCAAGATTTTTTGTGGTTTGCAAGTGAAAAACAAGGGCTTCAAAGGGTAAACCTTAAAACCAATAAAACCGATGAACTGTTTAAGGGAATTTTTATTTCTCATGTGTTCCAAGATCAACGTGGAAACATCTTGCTAGGAACATTTGATCACGGTATTATTTTAATCCCCCCTATATCTTCCGAATTGCTAATATCTTCTCAAGAATTAGCCATCTCAACCTTTAATATTCTCAATGACACTGTATTTTATTTAGGCGGTAAGGATGGCGATTTATATAGGTGGAAAGAGCAGCGCTTAAAAAAGTTGTTTGAAGAAGGCTATAAAAGAGTGGAGTTATTAGAATATATAGAAGCTTATGGGCTTTTATTGTTTGATATAGATAGACCTTATCTATTCGATGTAGCAAGACAAACAATGGCCTCTGCACTAGAAGCCAGCTCCATTAAAGATTTTTCGAAAGTTAATGATAGCTTATATTTATTAGCAGGGAATTTAGGAGCATATTTATTGGAGTTTAAAAGTTCAAAACCCATCCTAACTTCAGTTTTTGATGGTAGAAGTTATGCGATAGAAATGGATAACAATAATACCATACTGGTAGGTAGCTCTAAAGGATTGTTTTCGATTAAAACTGGTCAAAAAAAAGCGATTAAACTTAATGATAAACCGCTATTGGTATCCCAATTAAAAAAGCACAAGGGTACAATATACGTCGTTTCTAAAACCAAAGGATTGTATTTATGGGAAGATCAACAACTTCAACCATTTAATACTGAACAAGCATTTTTAAAGCATCAAAATATCCTAGATATTCACTTTTGGAATGAATTACTATTGGTTCAGCATAAAAAAGGGATAGAAATTATCAATAAAAAAGGAGAAAAACAGGCGGAGATTAATGCAACTGATGGCCTAGAAAAAAATACGCCTCTTCAGATTGAAGTACATGGGGATTACTTATATGCTTTGCAAAACACAGGAATACAAAAGTTGGACTTAAAAAAGTTGCTAGCATATCAACCACGGCCAATGTTTAAGCGTGTTCAACTTTTAATTAATGGAGAATTAGTAGAAAATAAGGAGGCATTTGAATTGAATTCAGATCAAAATAATGTTGAATTTATAGTTTCGGCACCCTATTTAGAGTTAAGCAAAGGCCTAAAATACCGTTTTTACTTAAAGGGATATGATTCGGCCCCTTTGGTAGTAGATTACGATCAAAATAAAATAAAATATCAATCAATTCCTCCAGGTGATTATGAGTTTAGTGCTGCACTTTTATATAAGGGACAACCACAAGATCAATTCAGAGTTCAATTAAAAATAGATCATCCATTTTATCAAAAATGGTGGTTTTATTTATTGGTAATGGGAGTCACTTTATGTATTTCTATTTTGTTTTTCTTAATACGAATCCAAGCAATAAGAACGAAAAATAATGAGCTGTTGGAGAAAAAAAACTTAGCGCAAAAAGCTGTAGAATCTCAGCTAAAAGCCTTGCGTTCCCAAATGAACCCTCATTTTATATTTAATGCGTTAAATTCGATTCAAGATTTAATTTTACAACAAGACACCGAACGTTCTTATGATTATATTGTTGTTTTTTCTGAATTGGTAAGAAACACATTAAATTATTCTAATAAAGAATTTATACCCTTGCAAGATGAATTAAACTTCTTAGATGTGTATTTAAGTTTAGAAAAACTAAGGTTTAAATCAGGTTTCGAATATGTCATAGACAATCAAGTGAAAGAGGATGTAGAAGTACCGCCACTTGTTATACAACCTTTTATCGAAAATGCCTTAACACATGGGTTGCTGCATAAAGAAGGTGTAAAAAAAATTACGATTCAATTAAAATTAGAAGAGCAGTTAATATGCTTTATAGAAGATAATGGAATAGGACAGGAGAGGGCAAAAGCAATCAAAGAACGTCAAAATAATAAATATGAATCTTTTTCACTCGGAGCGATTAAAGAGCGTATGAAAATTCTTCAAGAACAATTTGGTAAAGAAGCTCATTATGTCATAGAAGATTTATACCCTGATAAAAAGGATAAAGGAACGAAAGTTACGCTTATTATGCCTTATAAGGAGTAGGTTGTTGTTGGTAAAATGAATGATACCATACATGAAACAAAATACGAGAATCTTAAGAAATCAATTATATTTATCCAATGGATATAATCAAAGCCATAATAGTAGATGATGAAGAAAGTGCTAGAAATGTACTCTCTAACTTACTACATAATTTTTGTAAAAATGTTAGTGTAGTGGCCCAATGTAGTAACCTCTTGGAAGGAGTTGCAGCAATTAAAGAGCATCAACCAGATGTGGTTTTTTTGGATGTAAAAATGCCCAACTATGCTGGTTATGAAATTGTAAATTTTATCGACACGGTTAATTTTGAAATTATCTTTGTAACGGCTTATGATCAATATGCGATTAAAGCATTTGAGTTAAGTGCGTTAGATTACCTTTTAAAACCTATCAATAGAGCTCGGTTAACTGAAGCCATAGAGAAAGTAAGAAGTAAAGTTGATAATACTCGTAAAATAGAACAACTAAAAGTCTTAGTTTCTTCAATGAACGAAGAAAGTTTAGAAAAAATCATTATTTCTGAATTGGGGAATAAACGTGTGGTTGATGTTAGTGATATTATTGCGGTTCAAGCACAAGGGGCCTATTGTACTATTTTTACTAAAGGAGAAACACAACTGACTGTAAGCAAAAACTTGAAGTATTTTGAGAATTTACTATTAGATGCTGGTTATTTTTTTCGAACACATAAATCGTGGTTGGTTAACCTTAGGGCTTTAAAGTCGGTACAGCTAACCAAAGGAATTATTGTTTTAGAAGAAGAGCTCTATGCTAAATTATCTAAGTATAGAGTAGAAGACTTTAAAAAAGGAATGGCTGGTCTTGTTGTTTAATATATTCCATTCCTAAATTATATCCGGGCATTAATAAAACCAATTTAAAACCTATAGTTAAATGTTTTAACCTTGTTTTCAAACTAAAAAAAAGAAGAAAACATGAAAAACATTCTATTCATTATTTTATCCTTAATGGTACTAAAAGGGAGTGCCCAAGAGAACTTATTTAAGTCTATTGAAAATATGGGCTTGAATACTATTTACAAAGTTTATGGAATCTACAAATCTGGAGACGGATATGAGTTAGAAGCTCGATCATTTAAACTACAGTTTAGCATCATTAATAATAAGTTTGATAAGCCAGCTGGATTAAATGCAAAAATGGTCGATCAAGAAAAGACTTATATTACTTACAATAATGAAAATGACTTATTAGATCATTATTCAAATCCATCATATATCAGAACAAATAGAGGTTTTAACGAGACTTATTTAGTCGTAGATAGCGTTATTTATTGTTTGTGGAGTATGAAAGAAGATGCTTCTTCATTTGAATTGAAGTCGATTTATTTGCCCGTATTTAAAAAAGAAAAATCAAATAAGAAGTTATCATTAAAAGAAAAAATGGCAGCTGCTAAAAACGCTGTAAAAGATGCTTCTGGAGAGATGAAATATCTTGGTCAATTAAAGAAAAAAGATCACGAAAAAGTAATCAAAGATTATATCGCAGCAATGCAAAAGATTCAGCCAGCTTATACTGCTCAAGAACAAAAAGAAATTGCTGAAATAAAAGCAGATATCGCAAGAGGGAATGCAGCAATAAAAGCTAAAAATGATGCTTATTGGGCTTCAGAAGAAGGTCAAGCCATGAGAAAAAGAATGAATGAAGATAACAACCAATCCAATGCTGTAGGTAAATGTATTATTGTCAATGATTTGGACCAAAGCAAACAGTCAAAAAATAATGATGTACGTTTAGCTTTTTCTGGAAGCTCTGTTGCAGCAAAATCTCTTCTAAAAGGGCATCAAATAGAAGTCGATTGTGATGATGTTAAAGTATATGTTGGTGTTGAAGCCGGTACGGAAAGAAAGCGCTATTTGTTTTCAACCAATGGCGCATGTGGAAAGACAATTTACTTATCGAAATACTGGTAAAATATAGAGGGATAATTTATAAAATTCATAACATGAACAAACTATTTACAATTTTATTTTTTATATGTAGCACTGTTGGGTTGAATGCTCAAACCTATATTGATGCAAATGCTACAGGAGCCAATAATGGACAATCTTGGAATAATGCCTATACAGATTTGGGAAATGCCATTTTTATGGCCAATCCTGGAGATACCCTGTGGGTGAAGCAAGGCGTTTATTTTCCAACAGTTAATGAACAAGGTCAGCTGCCGGTAACACCTAATGAACGTTACTTTTGGTTAAAGTCAGGAGTCGTTATTTTAGGAGGTTTTTCAGGGCAAGAAACAATGCTAAGCGAAAGAGATCCTATCAACAACAAAGCAATTTTAAATGGGAACAACCAGTCTTATCATGTGTTAGAAGTAACAAATATCGCAGACTCAACAGCAGTACTCGATGGTTTTATGGTCGCAGATGGTTTAGCTACAGGGAATGGACCGACTCAAAGTGGCGGTGGAGTGTATTTGCACAGTACAGAAGCTCGTTTTTATAATGTAAGAATTACAAGTAATAGCGCAACCTACCATGGAGCTGGACTCTATGCTTATCTGTCTAGTTGCCGATTTGTTGCTTGCGAAATTGATAATAACAATACCGCTTTGTATGATGGGGCTGCAGGCTATTTTCAAGATTCAGAAATGGAGTTTTTTAATTGTTTAATAAGAGACAATCAATCCAATAGGTTTGGAGGTGTTGCTTGTGCTGTAAATTCTGATGCGTTGTATCAAAATTGCACATTTGTAAACAATACCGCCACGCATAATATGTTTCAATTGTCGAATACCAATCCAACTGTAGACACTTTTGCTGTTGATATAAACCATTCAATTATTTATGATAATACAAGTCCAGGAAGTATTGGACTACAAGATGCCGTAAGTTGCAATTTGTCTGATACTTGGTCTGATTGGGGGGCAGATAGTGATCCGCTTTTTAATAATGCTAGTATTGCAGATTATTCTATACCATCAAACTCTCCTTGCGTAGATCCAACCTTAAGCAATTCAACACCTTACAATCCTTATAAAGATTTGGCTGGAAATGAAAGAGTTTTTGGAGCTAATATTGATTATGGAGCATTTGAATACATTGATATTTCTGCAAGTGTCTATGAGGCCGATAAACCAGAAATTATTGTATACCCTAACCCATCTTCAACTCAGTTTAAGATTAGTGGTGCTGTTAAAACCCTAGAATTGTATACCATTGATGGGAAGTTAATAAGAGCAACAAATGAAGCAATAATGCCAATAGAAAACCTTAATACAGGCACATACTTTTTAAAAGTGATCACGCCAAATCAAACTTATATTGAGCAAGTAATAAAAAATTAATATCAAGTAATTTTTTATTTGAATTGGGCCCATACAGTTCTCTAGTAATTGTATGGGCTTTTACCTCCATTCAACAACCTGCCCTCTTTCTGCATTTAATAGTTTTTCTGGTACAGTTTGTTCAATGGTAGTTTTTAAGGCTTCAAGCATTCTCTTTTTAGCATGATTTCGAGAATAAACAATCCCTACTTCCCTTACTGGTGTCTCAGAGTCAAAATGCCTTATAATAGTGTTTTCTGGATTGCAGTTATTGATTGCTAATTCTGGTAATAGGGTGTAGCCACCTTCGGTTTCAATAATTTTTTTTATGGTTTCTAAAGAGCCACTTTCAAATTTAAATACCGCCTCGTCATTGTGCTCATCTTGGTAAGAGCAAAGGTTGACAACTTGTGAACGAAAACAATGCCCTTTCCCTAATAACCATAGCCCCTCAGATGTAATTTCACTTGTCTCTAAAGTTTGTTTGGTCGCTAAAGGGTGCGATTTATTGGCAAAAAGTAACATCTTTTCGTAAAAAATAGGAGTTTCAATGATACTAGGTTCTTTAAGTGGGGTAACCAGAATACCAACGTCGATGGTGTCGTTTTTTAGTTTACTAATAATGTCTTCTGTAAGCAGTTCAATGACAGTAACATTGATCTGTGGATAATTACTTGTTAAACGACCAATGAATAGGGGAAGTAAATAGGGAGAAAGAGATGGGATTACTCCAATGGTTAAATCCCCAGATAAAGTCGAGTTAAACTCATCTACAATTTCATTAATCTTTTGGTTTTCTGTTAGAACTATTCTTGCCTGTTTAATAATTTTTTCTCCAATATCTGTGGGAATAATAGGTTGTTTACTACGATCAAAAATAGTTACGCCCAAATGTTCTTCAAGCTTTTTGATTTGCATACTTAATGTAGGTTGGGTGACAAAACATTTCTCGGCTGCAGTAACAAAGTGTCTGTATGTATCTATTGCAACAATGTATTCCAATTGGGCTATCGTAATCATGTTATAAAAATTAATGATATGAGTATAAAAACAATCAATTTGATTTATAGAGATAAAGCTATCAACTTTGTAGTGAACAAAAAAATAAACACTATGAAAAATCAAAAAATATATTTAGAACATGCCAATATTACTGTAAATAATTTAAAAGCGGCTATCGCTTTTTTTACGACTGCATTTCCGCATTTCAAAATTAGAGGAGGAGGAAAAGGTGAGCGAGAATGGGTACATCTAGGAGATGACGAAACCTATTTGGCACTTAATCAAACAACAAAAAATCAAACTCCAGAAGTAAAAAACTACAATAGAGTAGGGATAAATCATTTAGGCTTTGTTGTCAATAATGTTGAAGAAATAGCTCAAAGATTGCTTGCAAACGGTTATTTACGAGATTATCCTAAACAAATCGAAAAATTTAGAATTAGAGATTACTTTGCAGATGAAGAGGGCAATCAATATGAGTTTGTTCAATATCTTTCTGAAGAGCCGTCTGAAAGGAATAGCTATACTGATTAAAAATAAAATTCCCCTCATTAATCATCTTTAATGAGGGGAATTTGCTTATTGGAGTTCTATCAAAGCGCGTTCAATGACTTCATCTTTTGTTAAATCTGTCCAATCAAATAATACTGTAATATCTGGTGGTACACCATTTTCGTATGCTGGGTTTAAATCTAGGGTTAGGGCTTGGGTAATTGAAAATCTATAGGTCCATCCATTGGGTAATTGCCCTCCATTTGGAAGACCTAACCCTCCTCCTGTTGTGTCGCCAATTAAAATTAAATTGGGGATAGCTTTTGTAGCCAAAGATGTAAAGGAACCAGCGCTATAAGTTCCTCTATCAGTCAGTACAGCAACTTTGTTTGGATATCTTATACCGTCATAAGGAGTAACATAAACAGGTTCAGCAGGAGAGAAATCGTTGTGTTTTTCACCGTTTCTAATTCGGGAGTAATTTACTAAAGTCTTAGTTTCCACAAAACGACTTAAGATATTAAAAACATCTGTGACTGCCCCTCCTCCGTTTTCTCTTAAATCTAAAATCAAGCCTTTAGTGTCTTTGTATTTGTTTAAGATGTAGTTGAGGTTGTTGTCATCTACTGTACCAGTAAATGCTCCAAATCTAATGTATCCTATTTCATCGTTAGCGATAAAACGATGTAAAAAAGGACCAGTGCTTTGCTCGTCTCTGTTTAAGTAGTGCTCTTGAATAATTCTCCAATCAAAATTGTCTTGGCCTAAATAATGTACACCAAAACTAGAGACATTAAAGTTAGAAACTAAGTTGGTGTGATCGTCTTTTAATTCGGTTAACATAGCACCTAGAACATTAAACAAAGAATCTTCACTCATGCCTTCATAAATTTTAGACTCATAATTGGCCTTAATGGCATTCCAATCGATGTTTTTTAGTTCAAAAAAAGAGTATTTATCGTTACATTCTTTCCACAAATAGTCAAAATTTTCTTTGGCATTACTCGTTTTTTGATCTTTTTTTAAGAAAATTTTCTCACAAGAAATAAGAGGTAGAATAGAGAGGATTAATAATAGGTATTTCATGGTGATAGCAGTTATTTAGTGTTAAATAAAAAAGTAAGTTTTAGCAGGTGGTTGGCCAGTTCAAATTGTTCGAAATTTCCTCCTGTTTTATACAAATTCCAGCCATAAGTTAGCTGAATAATGTTTTTGTTGTTTAAGTATATTTTATAAGAGAGGTCACTTCCAATGTTGAGCCCTGAAAAGGTAGAGAGTTGGTATCCATCAAATAATTTGGGGGTATTTAAAATACTGGATTGTCCATTGTAATTGTATCCATTTCTATAACTTGAATTTACAACTCCAATATTTAATTGATAAGAAAGTTTTCTTGTTCTTTCCTTGAGGTGGTATTTGATAAAAAGAAACTTTTTGTCTTTACTCAATTTTCTAGAAAGGTCTCTTTCGGCTTTTAGTGAAGCCATTAAAGAACCTATAATTTCAATACCTATAGCATTATTTTGTAAAGAGGGATTGGTTCTTAAATTGGCTGTGGCAAAAAGATGACCTCCTGTTTTTATATTCCATTTTTCGTTGGATAATTGAGGGATAATATAGAGTTTACTATATTGACCGTTAAGGCTTTTAACACTGCTTTGGGTAGATTCGCTACCAACATTGACATGGTACTTTCCTGTTGCAAAGCTTAAGTATAGCGCAGAAGCTCTTTTACTGTCGAAACGCGTTCTTCCAAGTCCAATAGTCATTGGAGTTCCTGTGTAAAAGAGCGGGGAAGTTGCAAAGTCTCTAAATTTTGAATTGCAAAAACCATATTCAAGTCCAATATAGGTGGGTCTTTTTTTTCGTTCTTCCTTACTTTGAGCAAGTGCCAACAATGGAAAAAAGAATGCAAATAGGGTAAGGTGTTTAATTTTCATAATTTTTCTATCAAAAAAAGCACGTATCCTAATTAAGTTTAAGCTCCTTAACTAAGATACGTGCTTTCGTATTTCTTTATTAACTAAACTATACAGCTAAGGTCTTTAGATAGTAGAGGTATAGTTTATAGATTTCTAATTTAGAGTATTTCTATAAGTTACTGTATTCTAGCAAGTTAAAAAATGTTAATTATTCTACTGTTACTGATTTTGCTAGGTTTCTAGGTTGATCAACATTACATTCGCGCATTACAGCTGTGTGATAACTTAATAACTGCAATGGAATCGTAGCCAATAACGGGACTAACATGTCGTCAGTTTTTGGAATTTCGATAACATGATCAGCAATGTTTTTGACAACTTCGTCTCCTTTAGTTACAATAGCAATAACTTTTCCTTTTCTCGCTTTAACTTCCTGAATGTTGCTCACTACTTTTTCATAACTAGAATCTTGTGTTGCTATAACATAAACTGGCATTTCTTCATCAATCAATGCTATTGGCCCGTGTTTCATCTCAGCAGCAGGGTAACCTTCTGCATGGATATAAGATATTTCTTTTAATTTTAAAGCTCCTTCTAAGGCTACAGGAAAGTTAATTCCTCGTCCAAGGAATAAAGCATTAGGAGCATCTTTATAAATTTCAGCAATTCCTTTGATGTATTCATCAGACTGCAATACTTTTTCTACTTTATCAGGAATAGCATCCAATTCTAGCATTAAACGGCTAAAACGTGTAGGTTCAATGGTTCCTTTGTTCTTTCCAAACAATAATGAAATCAGAGTAAGTACAGTAACTTGAGCAGTAAAAGCTTTGGTTGAGGCAACTCCAATTTCAGGGCCAGCATGTGTATAAGCTCCGCAATCAGTTGCTCTTGCAATAGTACTGTTGACGACGTTACAAATCCCAATAATCGTAGCACCTTTAGATTTAGCTAATTCAATAGCAGCTAAAGTATCTGCTGTTTCTCCCGATTGCGAAATTGCAATAACGACATCATCTTCATCAATAATAGGGTTTCTGTATCTAAACTCAGAGGCATATTCTACTTCAACAGGTATTCTGGATAGTTCTTCCAACAGGTATTCTCCAACGATTCCAGCATGCCAAGATGTTCCACAAGCAATAATGATTAGTCTTTTAGCTGCAAAAATCTTATCTTGATAAGCCTCTATTCCTCCTAATGAAATGTAGTTTTGATTCAACATTAAACGTCCTCTCATACAGTCTTTGATCGAACGAGGTTGCTCATAAATTTCCTTTAACATGAAATGATCATACCCACTTTTTTCTAAGGTCTCTATTTTCATTTCTAACTCATGAATATAAGGAGTCTTTTCTTGGTTTTTGATGGTTTTTAGCGTTAACCCTGTTTCTAAACTTAATTTCGCTATTTCCCCATCCTCAAGATAAATAACATTTTTGGTGTATTCAATAATTGGCGTAGCATCAGAACCTAAGAAGTATTCATCCTCACCAAGACCAATTACTAATGGGCTACTTTTTTTTGCAGCAATGATTTCTTTTGGATTGTCTTCAGAAATAACAACAATAGCATAAGCCCCAATAACTTCATTTAATGCCTGTCTTGTACCCTCAAATAAATCACAGTTTTGCTTGTCAACAATATCTTCAATGAGGTGCATTAATACCTCTGTATCCGTTTCACTTTTAAACTCATGACCACGAGATATCAACTCTTCTTTTAAGACCGCATAATTCTCAATAATTCCATTGTGTACCAATGCAAATTTCTCGTTTCCAGAAGCATGAGGATGAGCATTGATGTCATTAGGCTTACCATGCGTTGCCCATCGTGTATGACCAATACCAACACCTCCAGTGGTGTCCTTATCTTTGGCAAATTTTTCTAATTCAACAACTTTTCCTTGTTTTTTATAGATGTTCAGTTCTCCTCCATTGTTTACAGCAATACCCGAACTATCATATCCTCTATACTCTAAACGTTTTAATCCTTTTAAAACTATTGGAAAAGCTTCTCTACTTCCAATATATCCTACAATTCCACACATGTTCTTAGTAATTAGTGAATGTTAATTTCAATTTTGGTTTGTCTTTTAGTGTTGTAGATTGTCCATTAAATACAACTCTATTAGCAGAAATTCCACTTTGATTTGGTAAAATCTTTAATGGAGTATTTGCAATTGCTCCAGAAAAAACTTGATTGATATGTCTTGTAATATTAAATACATACTGATTGTTTTCAAAGTCATAAGTCCCACCAAAGTCTTCTACAAAGTCTTCTACAAAAATATCTGACCCATCTTCATCTAGTCTACTTAAGTAAAGTTGGGATGATGGCAAATATTTATCTAAAGCATAATATTGAGCAGGTAGCACCAATTCAGCTTTATTGACAATAACTTTTTTCTCTTTAACATAATCTTCAAGGTGAGGGAAGAAAAGTTTCCCGTGAACACCTCCTAATGTTTGGGTGAAAAATTGAGTTTGTCCCAGCGTTGAGTCCGCTAATTCATTTCCAACATAAAAGCCGTTGTTGTTCATTCTTACTCTATGAAAACGAGCAGATTGAGAATTAAAGTTCAAATCGTAAGCAATGGTGTCCTGAGCAACAGTATCTCTATAAAAGATGGTTATCTTAGAATATTCATTCAATAAATCGGTATAAATAATTCCACCCTCATTTACATTTTGAGTAGTATTGGTCTTAATTAGTAGTCCCTTAAACCATTCAACAAACTGACCACTTCCATCATTTCCCTCTAAAACACCTGTTCCAGATTGGTTGATAATATCCCAACCAAATAAATTTTCGTCTAAAGGAATAGCTAATATAGGTTCTTCAACAGTTTCACCTTCAACGGTTCCCAATGTATAGGGATTGGGAGATATTGATCCCATTCCTGCTGAGACTAAATTACCTTGAATTGAATCGATAGTAGTCGTTGAATAATAGGTTGAATCTTGATCCAATGTTGAGTTTAACCTATAAACTTCAAAGTTCTGAGCTTGTTGATTACCATAAAGATTGCTGATCTTTAAGTATAATCTAACAGAGTCAACAACCAAGTCGTTTAAATCCCCACTTGCAGGAGTAAAATCTACTGCAGAAGAAATTCTTAACTGAGCGAATATCGCTGCATCTACTTCTCCAAAAAAAGGATCAATGTAGGAACCTAAAAGGTTGTCTCCCGAAAGTTCATCTGTTGGAATAGAATCACTTTCTCCAATGTAAGTAATTAATTTTGTAGTGTCGGAAATCCCTAAGTCAAGTTCTTCATCTTGTGGTTGGATAGCTAGACCTAAATCGTTTTCTTTTTTCTTACAACTAAAAAAAGTAATAAGAAGAATAAAAATAGTTGCGGCTTTAGTTGGCCAAAATTTCATCGTTTTCAATTATGTTGTTATAAAAATCTTGATGTGCAGTAATCAACGTTTCTTCTGTTTGATAATCTAAAACTGGTTTTTCAGATTCTTTTATATAACTACTAATTGATTCATTTATTGTTTCGCTTCCAATTCCAACAGCATCTGCCCATTTAACTCCTAAAACATTTAGGCTTTCTATTGTTGGACTTTTTAGTACATTTATATCTTCTTCCTCAAAATTGTCAAACTTAAGTTTGTCCATCAGACGCTCATCAAATATACCTCCCTCTCCTTGATTGTATGCAGTATATACAATTTTCACATTTTCAAAATGAGGGTCATTATTGTACATCTTTTTTAAATACAGCGGCATAAATCCAGCCATCCATCCATGACAGTGTACAATGTCTGGTTTCCATCCTAATTTCTTTACAGTTTCTAATACCCCTTTACAAAAGAACATCGCTCTTTCGTCATTGTCTCCATGGAAGTTCCCCTCCATGTCTTTACAAGTGCTTTTTCTTTTAAAGTACTCTTCATTATCAATGAAGTATACTTGCATTTTTGCTTTTGGAATAGAAGCAACTTTGATGATAAGTGGGTGGTCAGCGTCATCAATAACCAAGTTCATTCCAGAAAGGCGAATTACTTCATGTAATTGGTGCCTTCTTTCATTCACTACACCAAAACGAGGCATAAACACTCTTATTTCCTTATCCTCTTCCTGTACTCCCTGAGAGAGCCTTCTGACAGAAGAAGCAATACCTTCTTCAGGTAAGAAAGGAAAAATTTCTTGGGTAATGTATAAAACTCTTTTTTTAGACATAAAAATCGCTGTTTTGTTTTTTTGGGAACACAAAAATATAAAAAAAAAAATCAATACTTCCAACAAATCAGTTAGTTTTGTCCAAATTTGTCCATTATAAGATGGTTTTTGTTCTATTAACGTAAACGATTAACTCATAATAATTTAAGCATGAGAATATTTAAAACACAAAGGGAATTAAAGGAGTATTTAGGACAGTTTTTAGAGGAGGTTGTTGGCTTTGTTCCCACTATGGGAGCCTTACATCAAGGGCATTTGTCTCTAGTCAAAGAAGCTAAGCAAGTTGCTGATATTGTGGTGTGTAGTATTTTTGTGAATCCCACACAGTTTAATGATCCGAAAGATTTTGAAAAATATCCTATAACTCATGATCAAGATATCATTTTGCTTGAAAATGTAGGTTGTGATGTTTTGTATTTGCCTGAAAGTGTTGAAGATGTGTATTTGAATGAACAAAAAGTTACGGTAAATTTAGGAAAGATAGCAGAAGTCATGGAGGGTGCTAATCGACCTGGTCATTTTGATGGGGTTGTTCAAGTTGTCAGTGTCCTTTTTGATATTGTTAAGCCCAATAAAGCGTTTTTTGGATTGAAAGATTTTCAACAATATTGCATCATCAAAAAAATGGTGGAAGAACTGAATTTGAATATCGAGATAGTAGGTTGCTCAATTGTTCGTGAGGAGAGTGGTTTAGCCATGAGTTCTCGTAATATGTTATTAAGTGACGTAGAAAAGGAAGAAGCATTAATTTTAATCCAAACACTAAAATTCTTGAAAGAAAATTGTGAAGAGGGCAATGTAAGTCATTGGTTAGCTAAAGGAAAAGACTTGTTAATGACCAAAAGTAGGCCAGAATATTTAACTATTGCAAGGGCTGATACACTTGAAACAGTTGAATTTCTAGAAAAAAACAAAGAATATAGAGCATTTGTTGTTGCCCATGTAGGAAATGTTAGGTTGATAGATAATATCGAGATTTTTGTATAACTTTGCGGCGCTATGAATATTGAGGTTTTTAAATCAAAAATACATCGAGTTTCTGTAACAGAAGCTGATTTGAATTATATAGGAAGCATTACTATTGATGAAACATTGATGGAAGCTGCAAATTTAATTGAAGGAGAAAAAGTTCAGATCGTTAATGTGAATAATGGAGAGCGTATTGAAACGTACATTATTAAAGGGGCGAGAGATTCTGGTGTTATTTGTTTAAACGGTCCAGCTGCAAGAAGAGTGGCTGTTGGAGATATTGTGATTATCATTGGATATGCGACGATGGATTTTGAAGAAGCAAAAACATTTAAACCTACCATTGTTTTTCCTAACCCTGAAAACAATAGAATTGAGTAATATTCGTTGAACTTAATTCATGAAAAGCCAGTTAATTAGAGTCCTTAAAATTATTATACCCCTTATAATAGGAGTGTATTTGATGTGGTATTTCTGGGACAATATGTCTGAGAAAGATAGGGAGAGCTTCTTTAGAGCTTTAAACGAGGCCAATTACTTTTGGTTTTTCTTATCGTTAATTTTTAGTTTTTTAAGTCATTTAAGCCGCGCTATTCGTTGGCGTTATATGTTAGAGCCACTAGGGTATAAAACGAAGTTGAAAAACCGTTATCATTCGTTAATGATTGGTTATATTATGAACTTGCTGATTCCTCGAGCGGGAGAAGCCTCACGAGCAGGAGTCTTGTACCAAACCGAAAAGGTTCCTTTTACAAAATCATTTGGAACCATTATAGCCGAACGTGTATTTGATTTAATTATGTTAGGCGTTGTGGTGTTGCTAGCCTTATTTTTTAGTTATGATGATTTAATGGAGATAGCTTCTAAAAATGGCTTGTTTAATCGAGAAAGTGAAACAGGAGGGATAGCCTTGGGGTGGATTGCATTGGTCGTGTTCCTTGTTTTTTGTATTGCTGGAATACTTGTTTGGAAGTTTGTTCCCAAAGTCAAAGAGAAGTTGATAGGGTTTATTAAGGATATTGTAGCTGGAGTTTTCTCTGTTTTTAAGTCTAACCACCCTTGGCGATTTTTAGGGCATACTTTGTTTATTTGGACAATTTATGTTTCCTTTTTTGGATTGTGTTTTTTGAGTTTAGAATCAACTAAAGTTGTACCGTTTGGAGGGGTGTTAATAGGTTTTATTGCAGGAACATTGGGCATTATGTTTACCAATGGAGGTATGGGGGCTTACCCAATGTTAGTTGGCATGGTAATTACTTATTATTTAGGAGAAACACTGGGCGAAGATGAGGCAAAAGGAGTAGGGAATGCATTAGGTATGATGATCTGGTCTACTCAAACTGTTATGATGATTGTGTTAGGACTTCTTTCTTTACTGTTAGTCCAGAGATCTAAAAAATCTGAAACATAAAAGTTTATTCTTTTCCTGCTATAAGCATTACAAACTCTCCTTTAGGAGTTTTTTGCTCGAAATGATTGCTTACTTCAGCTAATGTTCCACGAGTTGTTTCTTCATAAAGCTTTGAAATTTCTCGAACTACAGCACATTTTCGGTCTTCACCAAAGGCCGCTGCAAATTCTTTTAAAGCTTTGACTATTCGATAAGGAGACTCATAAAAAACCATGGTTTTCGTTTCTTCTTTTAACGCTTCAATACGTTTTTTTCTTCCTTTTTTATGGGGTAAAAATCCTTCAAATACAAAACGATCACAAGGCAATCCTGAATTAACCAAAGCAGGTACAAAAGCTGTTGCTCCAGGTAAAGTCTCTACTTCAATATGATTTTCCACGCAAGCCCTTACTAATAAAAAGCCAGGGTCAGAAATGGCTGGGGTACCAGCATCGCTTACCAAGCAAAACGTAGCATCCGACATCGAAAGTTCTTGGACTAATTGCTCTACAATTTTATGCTCATTGTGAAGGTGGTAAGAACGTTTAGGAGTATCAATCTCTAAATGTTTTAATAATTTACCTGAAGTACGTGTATCCTCAGCTAAAATTAAATCACACTCTTTTAAAACGCGAATAGCCCTTAATGTAATGTCTTCTAAATTTCCTACAGGAGTAGGTACAATGATTAGTTTTCCCATGATGGGTGCAAAATTAACGAAATCTGTACAAGTATTAAAAGTAAAACAAATTTCATTTTTTTTTGAAAAGAAGGTTACTTTTAGAAAGTTGTTACACTACAAGGAAAAGAAACGGTATGAAACATACAAAACTCATAGCATTGCTTACCAATGGGAAGCAAGAAAAGGCTTTTACATATTTGTATAAATCTTTTCCAAAAGTTGAGAGATTTATTTTAAGTAATAGTGGTACAAAAGAAGAAGCCTTAGATATATTTCAAGAAGGCTTGATTTTATTGTATAGAAAAGTGAATAGTGAATTAATTGAGAATCCAGAGGCTTTTTTAATAAAAACGTGCCAATTTCTATGGAATAATGAATTACGAAAAAAGAAAATAAGAATACAAACATCAAATGATATTAGTCAAATAATCGACGAAAATGAGTTAGAGGTCTTGATAGAGAAAGAGAATAGACTAAAACAATTAGAATATATAGTTCACTCATTAGGAGAAAAGTGTAAATCCATATTTGAGCTGTTTTATTACAGAATGCTAGATATGTCAAGTATAGCCAAGAAATTAGGCTATAAAAATGAACAATCGGCTAAAGTACAGAAATACAAATGTATGGAAAGGGCGAGAAATCTTGCTTTAAAAGAAATTTAATCACTAAAACCAATTAGTAATGAGAAAAGAATTAAAAACAATAGAAATAATTGAAAGATACTTAACGAACAAACTGTCAGCTGCTGATAAAGAGGCTTTTGAAAAAATGTTGACTAAAAACCCTAATTTGAAGAAAGATGTAGATGCCCAAAGAGAAATAATGGAAACAACAAAACGCGTAGGTTTAAAAAGGTCAGCAGGAAAAAGTTATAAGAAGTGGAGAGTTCAAAGAGTAATTACAAAAGGACTGATAGGCTTGATGGTCGCAACAGCTATTCTTACATTGGGGATGTATTTCTTAAACAGTGATTTTGAGTCGAATATCAAAACTCCAGATTTTAATAAAAAATATGTGACTACCGATAGCATTAGTGGATTCTCAAACACACAATTAGAAAAAGAGGTTTATCAAATTATATCAAGACAAGATACCATTATCGAAACAAAAGATGGAATAGTTTTATATATACCTGAAAACGCATTTAAGACTACAAGTGAAAAAGTGAGTTTAGTTATCCAAAGCGCAATAACTTCTGAAGATATTATATTAGCTGGATTGTCAACTACTTCTGATGGGAAAGAATTGGAAACAGGAGGGATGTTTTATGTTGATGCTTATGTCGATGGGAAACGTGTTAGTTTAGCAAAGCCATTAACAATAAATGTTCCAACAGAGAATAAAAAATCGAAAATGAAATTGTATAGAGGCGAGAAAACTCAAAATGGAGAAATCAATTGGATTGAACCTAAAAAACTAGAGTCATTTTTAACCCCGGTAGATATTTTATCGTTGGACTTTTACCCTCCAAATTATCAAGATTCTATAGATAGTTGGGGAAGCTATGATAAGAGATTTAAAGATAGTTTATACTATTCATTTGTTAATGAAAAAAAGTATAGGTTAAATGAAGAAAGTGATATAGCTATTTCTGATTCTTTAGAATATAATTATCAAGAATATGGTAAAATGCTATTTAAAAATAATTGTGCAGCTTGCCATAGAGTCGATAAGGGGTCAACTGGGCCAATGCTTAAAGGAGCAAGAAAGCAATGGGAGGTAAATGGAGAAGGGGCATTGATATACGAATGGATAGCAGATCCTACTGGATTAGCTGAGTCAGGGAAGTCGAAAAGAGCAACTGAAATAATCAATTATAGTAAAAGTCAAATGCCCCCTCAAAGTGTTTCTAAATCACAAATAGATGCCATTTTGGATTATGTGGATGGCGTTTGGAAGCCTAATTGTGTAAATCCTGCAACCATTAAAACGATATGGAGTACCCAATTTAATAATACCATATTAGCCACTAAAGAATTTGAAGAGCGTATACCATATATTCACAATAGTTGTAGTAATGAAGTGTTAGAAATGTATATCAATAATTTAGATAAACCACTTTCGGTAATAGATAGTATGGTTATTCCTTTGACAACAGGTCGTGTGCAAGAAAAGTTTGTTGAGTTTTCCATGAGAGGAGATGGTAGCGTTGAATTATCATCTAAAACAGCTAAACGTTTGGCTGCTTATTATCAACGCAAACAAAGAATGATAACCAAAGCATTGATTCAAACGCAAACAAAATACTGGGAAAAGCAAAGCAAAGAGAACTCCAAAATGCAACAAAAAGAGAACCAGAGTGTTTCTAGAAGTTTTGAAAATCAGGCTGACGTATTTAAAAAAGAATTTGAGAAAAACTTATGTAAAGTATACCAAGAAGTGAATTATCCATATGATTGTAAGTATAGACCAATAAAGCAAAAATATACAGTGAAAATTTCCGATTTAGGATGGAATAATATTGACAGAGAAGTATATAAGAACACTGCTGCTAGGACTACAACGGCAATTACTTATAAAGGAAAAACAGCTACATTAAAGTATGATGAATGGAGTGCTACAATTAAAAATGAAAAACAATTTGATCGTATTTTTGTCTATAATATTCCTGTTGAATTTAATAGCTATATTAAGTTGCATAAAAAGAATAAGAAGTATAGCTATAAACTGAATGCTGATATTCAATATCAAACGATAGTTGTTGGTTGGAATGAGCATAAGATTTATTTTGCCCAAGAGCAAAGTAAAAAAGGCCACACAGTTTTTGAACTTCTCGAAAAAGAAAGAGAAGAGGTGAAGCATTTACTCAGAAAAGAGCTTGGAGGTAATCAAAATAGCAGGTTGGAAGCTGAGTTTGTTTTAGCCGCTCAAAAAGATCAGAAAAGAATAAATAGAAATCTTAAAAAAATTGAATTAAAAAATAAAATACAACCAATTATTTTTCCTTGTTGGGAAAGGGATGAAGTTTTGGAGTTAGATACAACAGCTTTTTCTGAATGGAAATAGTGGTCTTATATAGTATAAATAAAAATAAGTGTTTTATAGAATGCATAAAAGACTAATTTAACAACTATTTAAGTTTTGGCATTGTTCTTGCTTAATTTCAATCAAACCATAAAAATTACCGTTATGAAAAATATTCTACTTTTTACCAGTTTTATTTTGATCTTGATGTCTTGTACCAAAACTCAAGGTGAAATTTCAATGACTTATGAGAAAGCCACAGCGGTTTATGGTGATTTAGAAGCAATTCGCTCTTTGCCTTTAATTAAAGTACAGCAGACGCTAAAAAATCCAGGGAAAATCTATATTGGTGAAGATTACATCCTGGTTGGAGAAGAGGGGGAAGGAATTCATATTTTTGACAACAGTAATATGACTAATCCAATCCGATTGTCTTTTCTACAAATACCTTTTAACAAAGAGTTTTTTGTTAAAGACAATGTTTTATACGCTGAGTCTTTATATGATTTCTTAAAAATTGATATTTCTAATGTTTACCAACCACAATTAATTAGCAGAGCTAGAGATGTTTTTGGAACACCATACAAAAACGATAAAGGAGAAGCTTTAATTGCTTTTAGTTATGAAATGGCTACTGATGTTTTTGAACTCAATAGTCCTGAGGCTGATGAAATTAAGAGACAAGGAAAAATGCACCTGGATTATTTGGATAATGTTATACCGACTTCAACAATTCCATCTTCATTTACTAGTACATCAAATGGTGTGGGAACATTAAATAGAATAGCGGTAGAGTATAACCATATTTATGTTTTAGGAGGAAACACATTGCATGTGTTGAGTAATGGAGGGGCTGCAATTATCCATCAAAATGATATTAAACTGGATGACGGTATGGAAACGATATATGCCGATAATAACCGTTTGTATATTGGTTCAGAAGATGCAATGCTAACGTATAATGTCAATAACCCAAGTAGACCATCTAAAGTTTCTGAGTTTTCACATACTACCGCTTGTGATCCAGTTTTACCTAATGGGAATGTCGCTTATATGACGTTAAGATCTGTAGATAACGCTGGGTGTAATGTCGCAGATGAAAACTCTTTGACCGTTGTAGATATGTCTAATGAACACGAACCAGAAAGTATTCAGACAATAGAAATGGAAAGTCCTTATGGAATGACTATGTTAGGTTGGTACTTGGTAGTTGGTGAGGGAACCAATGGATTGGCAATATTTGATGCTTCTAATCCATCAGATTTAGTCGAAGTGGCTCGAGTAACAGGAATAGAAGCTTATGATGTGATGCGTCATCCATCTAATCCTTATATTTTAATGACCACGAGCAGTGCTGGATTAGAGCAGTTTGAGATTGATTATAATACTTTCCAATTAACCCCATTAAGCGTGGTGAATTATTAAGCATAATCATGTTGAATTTCAGAAAAATAATTTTAGTTTCAATTTTATTGCCTTTGCTTTCATGGGCTTCCACCCCAGAAAGCAAAGGTGGTGAGATTTCCAACTTGTTGCTTCCGCTCAAGACCAGTGTTTATGAAGGGCCAAACATCACTTTTAATCACCGTCCTTATCTAGGTTTTGGAATCAGAAACTTTATGTTGGATTATAGTGGAACAGTTCAGTTTAAAAACTGGGCGGAATTAGGAGTTGGAATTGGATATCACAGTAATTCAGCAAAGTTTTATTCAGCATCAGATAAACATACTGTAAGAGTCAATTCATTGCCAACATATATTACAGCTATTATCTATCCTTATCACGATAATAATAGAGCTTTTTATGTTAAAGGAAATTACGGAATTCCCAATAACTTTAGCGGAGCTAAAAACCAAAATGATGGAAGTATTGCCGCTAGAATGTTTCAAGGAGGAATAGGCTATAAGCACTATGATTATAATTCCAATCGCTCATGGTATGTAGAGTTGTCACAGTATTCAACAATGGCAAAAGGAAGCTATAAAGATCTTGATACTTACAATGCCACTATTGATTACAATTTACAGTTTTATGGAATTGTAGTAGCTATAGGAGTGAATTTGAATGGAGGGTAATGATTTACATCGTCCCCATTCTTGTTTTTACACCTTTTCTTCCGTCGCATTTACGTGGAGCCTTCTTTGAAGCACTACAAGAGGCCAAAAATAAAGTGATTAGTCCTAATATGATTCCTTTTTTGATGTTCATAAGCGGTAAATTTAAGGTTTACTATTGTTTAGAATAAAAATCATTTTCATAGGCTTTTTTTAGAGCTTTGTTATCGTTCTCATATGAAAAACCTTCATTAAAGTACAAGTGTTTATAGCCTTCTTTTTGGTTTGTAAATTCATATTTTAATGTACTTCTTGCTGATGAAATATATTTTCTAGTATATTTATCATCAGCTTGATAATCATAATAACCTAATATTGTAATGATATCATAAATATCTTCTTCCGAATTTAAATAAATGGGGTTGTTTTTCTTTTTACCATCTCCATAACTTAACATTGCATCAAGTATAATGTTTAATTGCGTTGTTAGTTTTTCTTTTAGTTCAACTTCATTTTTGTACTTTGCTCGAAGAATTAAAAACTCTATATTTCCAATGTCGAAAGGGAATTCTTTTAAACCTTGGACGCTAATTGCTGTATCACGAAAAAGAGAGTACGGATTATTATATTTATTATACTCAAACCCATCTTGTAGATAGTATCCATAGTATAAATGTCTTTTTTCTTCTAATGTTAGCGTCTTATCTGCATTGAAGTATCGTTCCATTAGTTTGCCATAATAATAAATAGAGGTACTGTCGTTAATATTTTTTTTTATTTTCTTAAAGTTAGGTCCCTTAGCGTATGACAATATACCAATGCAACAGGCGATAATAATTAAAAAAAATACTTTCATTTTACTGGATTTTTATAACTCTATGAATAAGAGTTGGATTAATATACTCTTTATAACTGTAAAATGTTACAATGGTTACAAGCTTAAATTTTCACTTGCAAAGTCAAAAAGTAATTACGGGGAGGAGAAGGAATAATTCCAGGGCCAGGATAGGCTGTTGCTCTTCGAGTAAAATAAATACTGTTGGTAAGGTTATTAATTCCTGTTTCTAATTGTAAACGTTTCCATTTATATTTTACCGACCAATCTACAATAGAATAGGCGGGAATTAACCCATTCACTGCATTAGCTTGCTGCTCTGTATTGGTTGCGTCAGAAAAATGCTCTGAAGTGTAAGAATATTGAATTTGAGTACTAAAATCTTTATATCCTATTCTTAAGCCTGTTTTAAAAGTAAACTCTGGTACTAATTCTACCTTTTTATTTTCATAAGCAGGTTCTAGTGAGTTAACGTAGCGCGCATCGGTAAATGCAGTGTTAACAAAAGTTCTTACAGATAGTTTTGAAGTGTCATTAATCAGTAGTTTCCACCAATCAACAGCAATCATTCCCTCTATACCTTTGGTGAGTGATTGAGAGATGTTTGTTCGGTACTGATAGACATTAAATAACACAGGATCTGTTTTGATGGCTGTTCCAATTCGGTTGTTATATGCTAATAAGAAGAGGGAGATGTCGTAGTTGACTTTATTTCCTATCAAACCTCTTGTTCCAAAATCAAAATTATAGCCCTTTTCATCTTCTAAATTAGGGTCAATCCTAAAATTAGGGTTTTGAATCTGCATATCGGTAAAGTTAATACTTCGGTAGTTCTGAGAAGCATTGGCATAAAACTCTAATGAATCGTTGAGTTTATAGTTAAGTCCAATACCTCCAATTAGAAAAGCTCGATTGTTGGTTTGATTATCGATGACTTGTTCGTCAAAAACAATGTTTCCCGCCAAGTCACGAACAGTATTTCTGTACCATCCATTAGCATTGGTATTAATAGATTCGAAGCGAATACCAGGAGTAATGCTAAAGTGTTTGGATAGTGCAAAAATATGTTCTACAAAAACTGAAATATTTTGACTAGGGAATTCGTAGTCTGATCCTTCAACATAATTGGGATTTAAATATTCAAAATGTGGTTGGTCGGTGCTGTCGGCGTAACCTTGTAGGCTATGATTGTAGCCTTTGTAATACCTAGCTCCAACAACAAACGCCCAGATTTGATCTTTTATAGAATAAGTTTTTAATAAACGTGTTTCGTTTCCAAAATTCATGAACTCTCCCAAAATATAATCTCTTTCTGTAAGTGGGTCAACTCTATTAATTTGTTCCAGTACCCCTAAAGCTTTTCTGTTGGCAATTAGCCCAAAAAAGCGACTGTTTAAACGTGTAGTTGAACTAAATTCATGGTTGAATTGTAAAGCCGCTAAATTCCAATCTACTTTAAACCAGTTTCTTGTTCGATATGAAGTATCTGGCGTGGTGTTGAATTGTAAATCAGTTAAGCCACCTGGTTGGTGAGCAAGGTAGTTCATTTTGGTAAATTCTATATTGGCACTTGTTTTTTCGTTAAATAGATATTGGGCATTTAGACCTGCTGCATAAACATCAAATTCCGAATTTGGTCTAAAGTCATTCCCTGTTTTATATTGCCCATAAACATAATAGTTCCACCTTTTCTTGCTTCCCCCAAGTTCTAGAAAGGTATTAGAAAGCCCAAAAGAACCCACAGTTTGTCGTATCGTTCCTTCTAGTTGTTTTTCTTCATTTCCTGTTTTTAATACAAAATTTAATAGTCCACCAAATTGAGTCCCAAATTGTAAGGCTGCAGCCCCACGAATTAATTGTATTTTTTCAACAGCTTCAGTAGGAGGAGTATAATATGTTTCAGGATACCCTAGAGCATCAGCACTAATGTCATAACCATTCTGACGTGTGTTGTAGTTCGAGGTTCTACTTGGGTTAAGCCCTCTTCCTCCAATTCCTAATTGAATCCCTGCGCCATCACTTTCCCAAATATTTAATCCAGGTATTTGAGCATATATTTGCCGCCCCTGGTTAATGGCTTTGTTTCCTCCTGTTTCTTCAACCGAAATAACTTCGTTCTTTTTTCCTTGACTGATTAATACGCCTTCAATTGGTCGCATTCTGTTGGTAGGTCCTACTAAGTCTTTTTTCTCTTCTGTAATGTCAACTCCATCAATTTCGTAGGCCAATTCTTTGAGAGAAACATTTTGTTTAATACTCGATTTGTCGATCGTGACGATCTTCTTTTGAGCTTCAAATCCTAGCGTATGGAAAGTGATTTCATAACTGCCAAAAGGTATGGAGTCAGTCTGATAGTTTCCTTTTATGTCAGTATAATAAGTTTTGTTAATGGCTGGGATGGCAATTACTTTTTGATCCTCAATTGACTGTGTTTTTGTGGTGATTTTACCAAAAACAACCCCTTTGTTTTGTGAAAATGAAACAAAAGAACAGAAGAGTAATATGTTGAAGAATAAAAACCTATTCATAAGGTAAAATCCAAGTTTTAGAAACAAAGCCTCTTTTTTCTTTAGCAAGGTCTACTGTTGTGTCAATAAAATCTCTGCTTCCTTTGTTGAACAAAGATACTTTAACTGACGCATATACTTCGGGATTTTCTATTTTTTCAGTTTTATTTTCTATTGGATAAGTATAATTTTGATATTCTTTAGCTAAGTGATGTGCAAATTGTAAAATCATGTCGGGTTGCGTTGCCATCATTTTTTCTTGTTGAGGAGTTAAATAGTCAGCATTGTTGATAATCAATTTGCGATTGTTTTCAGGGTCCTTTATGGTAAATTCAGCGTAGCCTACTTTTTCAATTAACATGACACGCCAACTAAAACGAAAACCTTGTTCTGTCCAAAATAATTTACCATCATAAAGTAAATATCTAAATGGAAGCAAAAGTTGAATACTAACAAATAGAATAATTAAGTTTTGCGTTATTTTTCTTGATGGGGTTCTTCGATTTAAAATTGGAGGATGTGTAGGGTGTGGTTGTAATAATGAAAGGATGTTTCTATGAAACTGTGGAGAGAAGAAAATTAAAGTGCTTACTATCATTACGAATGGGAAAACCCCAATAGGAAACATAGATGCTGTTATTACATGAAAAAATACAACAAGAAAATATCCGTATATTCTTAAACGATTATGGAGTAATATAAAAGGGATAGACAAATCAAATAACATACCGCCCCAACTAAATAGATAGGCAGTAATGTCATACTGCATTAATGACCCTACAAGCGGTAAATCCGTTTGGTGCTTTAACCAATTGATTAAAGGTTGAGCTTCGAAAAGCCAGTGGTAATTAATTTTTGCTACACCTGCAAAAAAATAAACCACCCCAAGTTGAAATTTGATGATGTTGATTGTCCAACTCGGAACAGTTAATTTTTCTTTTACGACTTTGAAGTAAACATCTAGGGAAAAGTATTTGTTGGCTGGTAGAAATATAAGAATGAAGCTAACAAGACTAATGAAGTAGTAATGATTGAGATAGTTGGTCTTGTCGATTAATTCAATATAGGTAAATATTAGAAAATAGGTGATTGATGCTATTCGGTAAAGCCCTCCAAAAGTGATCAATAAACTAGAAAAGAGCAATATTATGAATAGGATATACATCCCAGATTCACTTAAAGGTTTTACCCAGTCAAAACCATAATAAGTAAAAAAGTAGGTGGGCTGAACATATAAATCATAGACCCAACCTTTATACATGAAGCGAGCTGTGCTAAAAAACAATAATAACCCAAAAAAGATTCTAAAAACAACTAATGTTGAAATGTCTTTTTCTTGATTAAAGAAACGATCTAGCAAATTCTTCATGATAAAAACGAGCAATAGCAATTAATCTCCGTCATTGTCTTGGTAGGTGATTAATACACCTAAGGCAGAGGTTAAATCTACCTTGATTAATGGAACCAATTTTTGCATTTCTTGATAAGTAACCATAACTTGAGAAGAGTTGTTGACAACCTCATCAGAAAGTGGATTAGCGTGTGTATTTAACGCTGTAATAATTGTCGTGATTTGATTTTCTATTGTTGTTTCTAGAGCGTTACCACTAGCGTCTTTTGCAGCTACAAAGTTGATGTAATCATCTAACCCTTGCCCTTCAGTATTATCATTGTAATTGTTCCCTTTTACAAACTTTCTAAATGCATCCATTACAGCTATAGCATATTCAACGGAGTTACTCGAATATAGAGCTTCTACATGTCCAGGCATTGGTTGTTGAGAAAACCCATTAAAAACACCTGCAGGAAGACCTACTTTTCCTTTTCTAATATAAGATTCGTAATGCTGACTTAAAGCATTTACTAAGATACTAACTGAACTCCCTTGGGAATTATCGTTACTGTTACTTTTAAAAGATTGACTGTATGAATTATTCCAGTTGTTAAGAACTGTTGATGCGTTAGTTTTTAATTCACTTGTAATTGCTGTAAGGTAGTTTTGAGCTTCAGAAGTATTGATAAAATAATCTACAACTTCTTGCGCATTGTTTCCAGTGCCATATAAAAGGTAGTCAAGGGCTTGAAGGCCTTTTGCGTCAAAATTATTTGGTAGCTGTAAATTATAAGAGCCACTTGCAATATTAGAATTTACTAATACTGTATCTATTGGGTAGATGTTTGTTTGCGCTTTTAAGCTGATATCAGAAGCAGGACCAAAGTCAATAAATGATACGCCTTGCCAACTTATACATGCAGATTTCCATGCAGCTCTTATCTCGGTAAGTGTTGCAATGGATGGAGCGCCAGTAAAAGCAGTTGATTTGTTTTCTAACTCAATAACAGTCGTTTCATAGTTGGTGTAAGCAGGAATAATATAATTGTCTGCTAAATTGGTTAACATTTTAGTACGATCGTATTCTCCAACGGTATTGTATTCACATGAACCATCATCCTTTTTAGCTTTTTCATCATAGTTACTCGCATTGGAGTCGGTGCATCCCTTTCTTTTGCAGGAGTTCAGAGTTATGTTGGTAACAGCTGTGATAAGAATTAAATATAAAAATTTGTTTTTCATCGCATTTGATTTTTAAACCATTGTGCTAAGGTAATGATTTGTTCGTTAGATAATCTGGCTTCTTTATGCATGAGAGCGTATCCTGAAGTTGGCATTTTATGCCTTTCCAGTTCTTCATAGCATTCTTCCAATTTGTGATTGGCTTTTTTGAGTGAGTAGGAGCTCCATTCCGAAAAGTTTAAATGGTGCTTTGCTTCTTTAATATGATGTTCTATAAACCATGATACTGGAGCAATTTCTGAATACCATGGGTAATGGGTAGTATTAGAATGACAGTCATAGCAAGCAGATTTGACCATCGTTTTAATTTCTTCGGGTGCTTTTGTAAGCGCTAAGAAGTCGTTTTCGGCAACAAAAAGCGCGTTGTTTTTTTCTATTCTAATAAACTGAATAAGAATAAAAAGTACAACTATGATAATGAGAGCTCTTTTCAAGAGTTTAAATTATATGTAAAAAGAAACATTGGAATATTCCAATGTTTCTTTTTATTAAAGCGTAATTAATAAAAAAATTAAAGACTACTTACATAGCTCGTTAATCCTGTTTTACTAGCAACTGTATTAATTGCAGCATCAAGGTTGGTAATAGTAA